>VGFD01000059.1 GCA_016868975.1 Armatimonadota bacterium
GCCTACCTGAGCCGCCGGGCCTCGGCCGCGCGCGCGGCCGCGGAGGGCTACGGCGACTCGGTGGCAGCCCTCGAAGAGGAGCGCGCGCTCCCGCCGGCATTTCTGGCCATTTTCCCGCTGATTGTGGTGGCCGTGGTCAACCGCTGGATGAGCGCCTGGATTCCCAGCGCGTACGGTACGACCTTTGACTTCGCGGCACTTGGTCTGTCCGCGCACGGCACGGTGGACGTGGCCAAGGTGCAGGGCGTCTGGGCGCTGGAAATTGCCCTCCTCGCCGGATTGGCCACCACGTTTGCGATCGCCTGGGGCCCCATCACGCGCAAGGTCGGGGAAGGCCTGACCGCGGCGGTAAGCGGTTCCATGCTGGCCACCCTGAATACGGCTTCCGAATACGGCTTCGGAGCGGTCATCGCCGCGTTGCCCGGCTTCACCGCCGTGAAGACGGCAATTTCCGGCACATTTGCGAATCCGCTTTTGAACGAGGCGGTATCGGTAAACGTCCTGGCTGGAATTACCGGCTCCGCGTCCGGCGGAATGTCCATCGCGCTGGCCGCCATGGGCCAGCAATATCTGGAAGCCGCGCGGGCGGCCGGCATCTCCCCGGAAGTGCTGCACCGCGTCGCGTCAATGGCCTCCGGCGGAATGGACACCCTGCCCCACAACGGCGCCGTCATCACCCTGCTGGCCATCACCGGGCTGACCCATCGGCAATCCTATCGGGACATTTTCGCCATCACGCTCATCAAGACGGCCGCGGTGTTTTTCATCATCGCGGTGTACACGGTCACCGGGTGGGTCTGAGTGGCCCGCCAGCGATCCTCGTCAAACCACCGGGTGGCCGAACTTGTCTCACCGCACGATGCGGTAACACGGCACGAACCAGGAGAGCGCGCAGGGTGCGCAGCCGCAAGCCGCGGCTGTCCGGCATGATCATCCCCCGATCGAACGGGCCAGACGCATGCGTTGTCCGCCGCTGATGACGCGGGTGCCGTACGCCACTTTGAGGCGCGCCCCGCTGCGCAGCTCGAGCGTGACGTGCTCGTCCGCAACCGCGCAGATGGTTCCCTCGTGGGGCTCGTCGAGCTTTACGCCCACCACGGCCGACAGGGGCGGCAGGGCGCCCCCCAGCGGCTTCTTCTTTCCCTTCAGCGGCGCGGATTTGAGCGACGGCTCGCTCACCATCTCGCTCACATAGGCGGACGGCCACGCCGCGTCCGCAACAACGCGCACCGCCCGCCGCCCCCGCGTGATGGCCACGTGAAATACCCGCCGCTCCTCCTCCAGGGCGGCCGGCCCCTCGGCGAGGCGGTGCGGCATCAACCCCCAGGAAGCCCCGTAAACGATCACCCATGACCACTCCAGTCCCTTCACCCGATGCACCGAAGAGAGCGTCACGCCGTCGCCGTGCCCGCGATGCAAGCGCTCGCGCAGCCACGCCTCAAAGGTGGCGGGGTCCGGGTGCAGAGGCGCGATCTGCTCGAGCGCGACCAGCTCGTCCAGGTGCGTGCCGGCCCCGGCCTGGGAATGGGATTCGTCCAACTCCTCCAGGTCGCGATCCAGCCCGACGTCCTCGCGAATCCAGCGCAGCAGGTCGGCGGTGCTGGCTGCCGCCTTTCCGCGGATGGTGCGCAGAGCGGCCACCCACTCCCTGATGGAATCGGCTTCCCAGGGCGGCGAGCCGCGCGCGAAGCCGTTCAAATCGGCAAGCGTCCAGGCGGGACGCTTGCCAAGCCCGTCAATGGTGACCCGCCGAATCACCCGCGAGGGACGCCGCATCGCCTCCTGCAGCAACCGCGTGGGCATCGGCTCCGGGCCGCAGGCCAGCGCCAGCCATGCAAACGCCGCGCGCGCCCCGACGCGCTCCAGGACGCTGGCGTCAACGGCCGCGCTGCAGGGAATTCCGGCCACGTCGAGGGCTACCTCCACCGGGAGAAGCGCCTCGTTGACCCGGCACAACACCGCGATATCCGTGGGCTTCGCGCCGGCCTCCAGAAACGACCGCACGAGCCCCACGGCGTGCTCGGCCACCTCCCCCGAGGGGACCCGGTCCACGCGCAGCGGCACGTCCTCAGACGTCTCCGCCGCCGCGAAAATCTTCTTCACGACGCGCCGGCGATTGCGCTTCAGCAAGCGAGCAGCCGCTTCCACCACCGGCGGGGGGCAGCGGTAATTGCGCTCCAGCGCATACTCCGCGGCGCCCGGAAACAATTTCCGGAAATCGATGAGGTATTCCGGCGTGGCGCCCAGGTATCCATAAATGACCTGGTCGTCATCCCCCACGCCGTACACCTGCCAGGACGGCGCGGCCAGCAGGCGGATCAGCAGCAAGTAGGCCGGGGTGAGGTCCTGAAACTCGTCGACCAGCAGGTGGCGGCAGCGGCGCTGCGCTTCACGGCGCTCCTCCGGCGAGGTGAGCAGCACTTCGATGGCTCCGTAGATCTGCTCGTCGTGGTCGATGGCGTTTTCCGAGCGCAGCAGTTTCCGGTATTTCTCGAACACTCCGGCAAAGCCGGGGATATTTCCCCGCGAGCGTTCCACGTCACCCGGCGGGCGCAGCGCAAGCCGCACTTCGGCCAGCGCTTCGATCCAGGAAACCCATGGATCGCGGCCCTTCTGGGGTTCCACGTGCACCAGCGCCCGCAACAATCCGCGAACCTCGCGCTCCGAGAGAACGCGAGGATCTCCACGGCGGCGCAATATCTCGTAGCCCAGCGCGTGCAGCGTCTTCACGCGCGGACGCACGTCGCGAGTGCGCTCCGCCAGCTCGACGGCGGCGCGCTTGTTGTAGGCCACCGCGGTGACAATCTCCGGCTCCACGCCGCGCCCCTGCAGCAGGTAGCGCAGGCGGGCGGTCAGCACGCGCGTCTTTCCGGAGCCGGCCGGAGCGATCACCCGCGCGGCGCCGGCCGGGTGCAGCACCGCGGCCCGTTGGTCCGGCGCCAGGTCGTCGGTTGGCGGTCCATCCCTCGCCAGGGTTAGGCGGCCGAGCGCGAGCGATTCCCCGTGCACCACCGGCACCGGCAGCGGACCGCGCGGTCCGCCGTCGCACCACGCGGGCGTGCCGTCGGAAAGCACCACGTCGGTGTCGACGCCCGCGCCCGCTCTCAGCCTGGCAATCGCAAAAGCGGCCAATCGCCAGGTGTCCCCGTCGTAATTATTCGCCCACACCAGAAATTGCAGGCGCTCTCGCGCCAGCGAGAATTCGGCGGGCAGCGCGTGGGGCGGAAGCGCGCACACCTCCGGTTCCTTCAAACGCTCCGCCGGAACGGCGAGAAAAACAACCACGCGCCTGCGCAACGCCCAGGCCTCGTGCAGGAGCGCCGCGGTGGCCGCGGGCGCCTGGAGCACTGCCTCGGTGATGGTTACCTGCGGGGCGCCGCGAAAAGCCTCCGGCACGGGCCGACCCGCGGGGAGAACGATGCCGCGACCGAGACAGTCGGGGCCGGGGAATGAAGTCACGGCGCCTCAGATTGGCGCATGGCGGGAAGACTCCCTGTCGTGGGGGAACGTCGGCACGCACCTCACGGTACGCAGGCGAACGTCTCGCCATCCGGGTCAGCACCGCCCCCGTGCGGACACGTGCGCTACCAGTGAAAATTCTCCGCGTGCCCCATGGAGGCCGCGAGGTTGATGCGCGCCGCCTGGTAGCGGGCCAGCGCCGCGGTCTCCGAGTCAAGCGCATTGGCCAGCGCGGTTTGCGCGGTCACCACTTCGACGTGGTCGCAGAGGCCGGCCTTGAAGCGCGTCATGCGCAGCTCCTGGCCGGCCAGGTCCACCACGCGCCGCGCTAATCTACTCCCAACTGTCGTGCCAGCGATGGTAGGCGGCAATCCAATCCGCGCCGCGGTCGGGGCCCGGGGCAAGCGGCAGATCCACCAGCGGAATCCGCAGCGTACGATCCCCGCGCGCGCAGATCGCGGTCAGGCGCCCGCTCACGTCGAGCTCGATGGCTTCCACCGTGGCCTCCAGTCCGTGGATGTCGGTCAAAAACGGGAGACGCACGTACTCCTCGATCATGGCGAACAGCCCGGCGGACTGCTCGAGCCGACCGTAGCAGGCCACGGTGGCCTCGTCGATCAACCCGTCGAGATGGACGGCTTCAAAGGCGGTCTTGAGAGCAGGCATGCCAGACACCTCCGAGAACGTGCGGGGGCGCACTCCCCCCCGCGAAGGGGTTCCCGCCCTCATCCCGCTCCCCTGGTGGATAACCCGCGATCTTATGCACAAGTGTTCCGGATCATCCGGTGGGACGTGCGCACGGTTTCCTCGCGGCCGTCCGCATGGCGCAGCGTGGCGGTGACGCCCTCAGCGTCCTGCACGAACGTCGTGAGCTGGACCCGGCGCTCGACCGTGATGCCGCGCCGCGTCAGGCTCTCGGCCAGCAGGCGCTCGGTGTCGCACTGCGGGACCATCAGCGCGAACGGGAACGGGCTGGGCAGCTCGTCGAGCGCCACGTGGACAATGCGGGTGCCGTCGGCGTACATGGACGACCCGTGCACGCGATGTCCGCACGCCAGGGCGTCCTCGGTCAATTTCTGATCCGCGCGCGCGAAAATCTCCATGGTGCGGCTCCAGAGCACCAGCGCTTTTGACTTGTCGGATCCCTGTGCGGCCACGTCCACGATGCGCACCGACAATCCGTGGCGCGCCGCCTCGCACGCCATCATCAATCCGACCGGTCCCGGGAGGTTCCCTGCGCCGCGCGGCTCGAATTGTTCCCGCGTGCACGGAGTGCTTCACCTGCTGATGCTGCTCGCGAAACTCGGCTCCCCCGACCCCGAAAAACGGAGGGAGGCGCAGGGCTGCCTTGCTCTGCTGGTGGGGCTTGGCCTGTGGGGCGGTCTGGCCGGCTGGCTCAACGACGTGCTGGTCGCGCGGTACGGGCCACGCGGATGGATCGTCCCGGCGGCGTTTCTTGGCGTCCCGATTCTGCTGATCGGCGGCGGGTTGATCCTTTATCTGGCGGGCGCCTTTATCAGCGGATTCATTGAGGGATGGAAGATGCCGCCGCAGCCCGAGGAAAACGCCCCGACGCCGTCCGAGGAGATTTCAACGCCCGCGGACGAAGCCTCGCCGGAAGCGCCTCCCCCCGCGCCGGAAATAGTGCCGGCAGCACCCGCTGAGCTGCCCACCGACTTTAACAAGCTGATGAATATCTCGTTCTCCACCGAGGAGGCGAACAGCCTGCTCGATTGGCGCCCGGACAATTAGTGTGCAGTTGACAATAACTTGTCGCCATGCTATAGTTAGCTTGTAACATACACGAACTATCCGGGAGGCGCTTTGCCATGATTGTCACCGCTCCCCACGACGCCGCATTGAATGGCTCGGTGATTTTTCTGGCCGGCCCCATCCAGGGCGTCCACTCCTGGCAGGACGAGGCCGCCGCGCTTCTGCAGGCCCTCAATTCCGAAGTGCACGTCGCCACTCCCCGCCGCCCCTGGGACAACAAGGCGGACTTCGACGACGCCGACTACCGCCAGCAGGTCGACTGGGAGACCCGCTGGCTGCGCCGAGCCGGCCAGCACGGCGTGGTGCTGTTCTGGCTGGCGCGGGATCGGTTCCACCGCTGTGAGCGGGCCCACGCCCAGACCACCCGCTTCGAGCTGGCCGAGTGGAAGGAGCGTCACCGCGTCGAGGGCTGCCACCTCGTCGTCGGCATCGAGGAAGGCTCCAGCGGCGCCCGCTACATCCGCCATCGCTTCGCCGCGGAGTGCCCTCGGGTGCCGATCCGCGATGCCCTGGCCGACACCTGCCGCGCCGCGCTCGAGCTCGTCCAGCCTTTTTTCATGACCCTCGCGTAGGATGATCGGGTGGAAGTGCGTCTCAACCTCATCAACCCGCAGGTCCTGACCCCGCGGCAGCGCACGGTGCAGGCGGCCGCGCCGCTGGACGTGGTCAGCATCGGCGCCGCGTCCGCGCCGTTTGGCGTTCACGTGCCGCTGTTTCCGCTGGCCGGGCCGGCGGCGGCCGCGATCGACCTGCTGCCCGCCGTCGATCGGGTCGTTGCGGGCGGCGTGAAGCTGTCACGCCAGAAGCGCTTCCTGTGCTGGGACCGCCAGGGCTGGACGGATGCCACCCCTCGCAAGGACGCCGATTACGTCCGCGGCAAGTTTGCCGACGCGCAGCCCGCCTGGGACATGGTTAGCGCGCCGCAGGCCTCCGAGCCGCTCCGCGCGCGTGCTGACCTGCTGAAATCCTTGCAGGTCACCGGACAGCCGGCGGCCGTCTACCGCGCCGTCATCGAATCCCCGCTGCCCCTCGCCGAGGGCGCGCCGCTCGCGGTGGCGCTGGCCTCATCGCTGCCGCCGGAGTGCAGCCACGACGCGGCGGCCATCTACCGCCGGCTGGCCGTCACTTCGGATTGCAAGGCCGCGCTGAAGCGCGTCCTTGAAGTGACCGACGCGTTCCGCCGGATGCTGGAGGCCGCGCCGCTCTCTTCAGAAAATCGCGGACGGCTGCTGGCCGGTCTGGTCCACACCGACTCCGGCGCCCGAGCCGACGTGGAGAAAATCATTACCGGCTGCAAGCCGTGGGAAATGGACGCGCCCGCCTGGGAGCGCAAGAAGGGCGCGCTCATCGGCGGCGCCCGCCGGGATAACCAGGCGTATGGAAATGCCACGCTGGCGTCGGCCATCACGCTCCCACCGGGAAAGTGCACCTTGACCGCCGACGTCTCGCATGAGTTCAGCTCGTTCGATCGTGGATTTTTGACAATTTCCTCGGACGGTGGAGAAACCTGGAGCGAGCTTAAATCGTTTCGCGACAAGAAATACTCCGAGCACGTGGAGATTTCCCTGGACGCATGGGCCGGCAAAGCGGTTCAGATCCGCAGCACGATCTCGCGGATGCACGAGGGCGGGCCCTACCGCGTGGAGAACCTGCGCCTCAACGGCGCGCCCCTCGACACGGTGAACGCGGACCCCCTCCTCGACTTGCTCGAGGACGATCGCATGACGCCCGCCCAGCGAGGCGCGGCGGTCCACGCCATGGCCGAGCTGGCGGCGCAAACCTCCACCGCCGACGCCATGCGCCTGTGGAGCGCGCTGCGGCCGGCCGACGACGCGGTGGCATCATTCCCGCCGGCCGACCTGGATCTGCGCGCGCAGCTGCTGGGCGCGCTGGCCAGGGTCGGCAGCGTCGACAGCGCGCTTTCCGCTTATCCGATATACGTATCGCTGGAAGACTCCAGGCGCCAGCAGGCCGTCGAGCACGCGAAAAGCCTCAACGCGCGGCTGGCCGTGCCCGGCCTTGGCTTGCGCCTGCTCCCCTGCCTGTTCAATCACCTGGGAGACAAGGACGCCGAAAACGCGCTGGCCGCGCTGTGCAAGACGCTGGGAGCCGAGCGCGCCGAGCAGGCCTGGAAGGCGCTGGAATCCCTGCCGGTCGGATGGGCGCAGCGGCAGAAGCAGTTCGAGGCCGCGTGGCAGCTCAGCGGACACGACTTCAACGCCGCGCTGACCGATGCGACGACGTGGACGCTCACTCCGGCGGCCGCGACGTCCCTGGCCGCATTCGCCGAAAAAGTAAAGGGGTGGCACACCCGCGGCAAGTGGGAAAAGGTCACCGACGGGTGGCGCGGTGGAGCCTCGTCGCTGCAACAGGAGCACGAGCCGCTGGTTTCCAACTCGTTTGCCGTTCCGCCGAACGCGCGCCTGACCTTCAACGAGGAACACCAGCTCTACAGCGGCGACTCGGCGGGCCTGGAAATTTCCCTGGACGGCGGAGAATTCCACGAAGTGCTGAAATTCCGCAACAAGGGCGAAGTGCGGCGGCACGACATTTCGCTGGCTGAATATTCCGGCCGCCAGGCACGCCTCCGCTTCACCATGAACAAGACCTACGACCTCACGCGCGGCCTGACGTTGCGCGAGGTGAACGTGGGCGATCGCCGGCTGGAAAACATCGTGTGCGAGGCGGCCCGCGCGCCCATCAGCGCGATGCTCGCGGCCGGCGACCGCGTCGAGGAGCGGCTCGCACTGCTCGGCGCCCTCGCTGAAAAAGCGGGCGACGTCACGCAGGGCATCCGACTGTACGAAGCGCTCGCCTCGAGAACTGGCGCGCCCGATTGGCGCGATCGCATGCTGTCGCTGGTCGACGTGGGCGGCGTCGAGGGCGCGTTACGCGCGTGGAAATTCCTGAACACGCTGGCGCCCCAAGAGGCCGACGCCGCGCTGGCCGCCCTGAACCGTGCGAAGGAATTCGTAAAGAAGGACACCCGCGCGTGGACCATGCTGGAAAGCCATCTCGCGGACGCCGACTTCCCGTATGCCGTCGTCGGCGCCGAGCGGTTGGCGGGGATGCTGGGCGCCGGTCCGGCCGCCGCCGCATGGCGCGAGTTGGAAGCCATGCCCGGCAATATGTCCGATAAGGCCGGCGTCTTCACGTTCTGTTACCGCTCGGGCAGCGGGCAGATTCGCGAGGCCCTTACCGAGATGGCCTCGCTGCAGATTCCGGAGGGGGCGGGTCGCGGGCTGTCCGGCATGCTCGATAAGGTGCGGCCCTTCGATCTGCAAGGCCTCTGGGGCGAGGAGTGCGATTCCACGGGCCGCCAGGTGTTCAATTGCGCCACCAACGCGCTGCGCCAGGAGCACACTTCGCTCACCTCGCACGTGCTCGAGGTGAAAGGCATCGAAAATCCCGTGCTGCGCTTCGACGCCCGCTGCGACCTTTACGATCGCGTCGACAACTGCAAGGTGGAAGTCTCCTCTGACATGACCAACTGGCGCACGCTGCACACCTTCACCGGCCAGGTGGACTGGGCGTCCCAAGAAATTCCCCTGGAACCGGCGGAGCGTCTGCAAATTCGGTTCCGCATCGACAAGTCGTATGACCGCGGAAACGGATTCTCCGCGCGCGCCATTACCATCGGCGGAAAGCCGCTGCCCGGGCTGGCCTCCCCGACGCTTATCGGAGGCCTCCGGCAGATCGCAGCGGACGGCGACACGCAGGAGCGCACGCTGGCGCTCTCCTTCCTGACCGGGCTCGGAGCGCCCGCTGTGGAGCGCGTGCTGGCGTTTGCCGAAGCGAACAAGGCCGCCGATGTTTTTGAGCACCACACCACCTCCGAAGTGGTGGCGCGGCTGGCGTCCACCGCCGTGTTGTCCGGCAATGAGGACGACCTCGAGCGGCAATTGCAGAAAATGCTGATCCCCGACTCCGAGTTGGGCGGCGTTGCCGTCACCGATGACGAAGTCATCGTGAACGGAGTTCGGGTGCGGCGGCGCGTGCACAAGTGAGCTACGAACGCGCCCTGAACGTCGCCCTGGCGTGCGCCCGAAAGGCCGGAGCCACGCTGCGCGCGGCGTTTCACGAGAACCGCGACGTGGACAAGGAAGCCGAGCGAGAAATCCGTGAGACGCTGCGCGTGGAATTTCCGAGCTGGGGATATCGCGGCGAGGAAACCGGCGCCGCGTTGCCGGCCGACGGGGAAACCAACTGGTGGGTGGTCGATCCCAACGACGGCACGTTCGCCTTCTTGTCCGGATTCCGCGGCGCGGCAGTCTCCATTGCGCTGCTGCACGATCGCGTGCCGGTGCTCGGGGTGGTGTACGCGTACGCCGCGCCGGACGACAACGGAGACCTGATCTACTGGGCGGAGGGCTGCGGTCCGCTGCGCCGCAACGGTGCTCCGCTGGCGCCGCGCGCGTGGAGGGATTTGCAGTCCGGGGACGTCGCGTTGATTTCCCAGCACGCGGATCTGTCGCCGGCCGCGAACGCGAAGGCGGTGGCGCCGGCCCGCTATCTCCCCACGACCAGCATCGCCTACCGGCTCGCGCTGGCCGCGGCCGGCGAGGGCGTGGCGGGCGTTTCACTGAACAGCCCGTGCTCCTGGGACTATGCCGCCGGACACGCACTGCTGCGCGCGGTGGACGGCGATCTGGTCAACGAGGACGGAAGGTCGGTGACCTATTCGGCGGACGCGCACAGCCACACCCGGTTTTGTTTCGGCGGCGGACCGGGCATCGCGCGGACACTGGCGCGCGCCCCCTGGGGGGAGGTGCTTTACCGCGCGGCAACCGCCCCTGCGGCCCCATGGGATACGTGCCTGCCGCTCAAGCGCGCGACGATTTCCGATGCGGGTGTTCTATCCCGGGCGCAGGGATGCTGGCTCGGCCAACTGAGCGGGGATGCGCTGGGCAGCCTGGTGGAATTCAGATCCGCGGAGGAAATTCAAAGGGAACACCCGGGCCGCGTCCGTCGCCTGGAGGACGGCGGCACGTGGCACACCATCGCCGGCCAGCCCACGGACGACTCCGAGCTGGCGTTGATGCTGGCGCGCTCCATCCTGCGTCACGGCGGATATTCTTCCGGCACGGCCGCGACTGCGTATGGCTGGTGGATGCGCTCCCATCCATTCGACGTGGGAAACACCACGCAGCAGGCGCTGGGCGAAATCGGCGAAGACCTGTCCGAGCGCGACGCGGAAGCGGCCGCCACTTCGGCGGCAAGCAGGCACAGCCAGGCCAACGGCTCGCTGATGCGCATTTCCCCGCTGGGCATCTGGGGCTGGCGAAAATCCCCGGACGTGCTGGCCGAGGCGGCCCGCCGCGACAGTCGGCTCACGCACCCGAACCCGGTCTGCCAGGACGCCTGCGCGGTGTTCGTCATTGCCATCGCGCGGGCCATCGAAAGCGGCGACGACGCGACAGCCGTTTATCGATACGCCCTGGACTGGGCAAGAAAATCGGCGCACCCGGACATCGTGGAGATTCTCGAGCTGGCCGCCCGCGAAATACCGGCGAATTTCTCGCATCATCAGGGCTGGGTGCGCATCGCGCTGCAAAACGCGTTTTATCGGCTGCTGCACGCGACCTCGCTCGAAGAGGGGGTTGTCGACACGGTCATGTGCGGCGGCGACACGGACACCAACGCCGCCATCGCCGGAGCGCTGCTCGGCGCGGTTCACGGCCGCGACGAAGTCCCCGCGCAGTGGCGAACGGCGGTGCTCACCTGCCGCCCGCTGCCCGGCACGTGGCGCCCCCGCCCGAAGGCCCTCTGGCCGGTGGACGCGCTGGTGCTGGCGGAGCGGTTGCTGGCTATTTCATCGTAGGCATGACAAACTCAGCGCCCTTGCGGATGCCGGTGGGCCAGCGCTGGGTGACCGTCTTCAACCGCGTGTAGAAGCGGACGCCGTCGGGGCCGTGCTGGTTGAGGTCGCCGAACGCGGAGTCCTTCCAGCCGCCGAAACTGTAAAACGCCAGCGGCACCGGAATCGGCACGTTGACCCCCACCATCCCCGCCTGCACGCGGGTGGAAAAATCGCGCGCCGCATCGCCGTCGCGGGTGAAAATTGCGACGCCGTTGCCGTAGGGATGCTCATCGGTGAGGCGCAGCGCCTCGTCGAACGACTCGGTGCGCAGCATGCACAGCACCGGGCCGAAAATCTCCTCCTGATAGATCCGCATTTCCGGCTTGACGTTGTCGAACAGGCACGCGCCCATGAAGAATCCCTCATCGTGGCCGAACGGCTTCTTGCCGCGCCCGTCCACCACCAGCTCGGCGCCTTCCTGAACGCCGACGTCGACGTATCCCTGCACGCGCTCCAGGTGATCGCGGGTCACCAGCGGGCCCATTTCCGACGCCGCGTCGTCGGAGGCGCCGACTTTCAGCGTCTTGATGCGCTCGACGAGCCGCTCGCGCAGCGCGTCCGCGGTACTCTCGCCGACCGGCAGCACCACCGAGATGGCCATGCAGCGCTCGCCGGCGGAGCCGTACGCGGCGCCCATCAGCGCGTCGGCGGCCTGATCCATGTCGGCGTCGGGCAGCACGATCATGTGGTTTTTCGCGCCCGCCATGGCCTGCACGCGCTTGCCGTGCGCGGAGGCCGTCGCGTAGACGTGGCGCGCCACCGGCGTCGATCCCACGAAGCTCACCGCGGCCACCCGAGGATCGGTGAGCAGGGTATCCACCGCCTCACGGTCGCCGAGCACCACGTTCAAAACCCCGGGCGGGGCGCCCGCTTCGAGCAGCAATTCAGCCAGCCGCAGCGAGCAGCCGGGATCTCTTTCCGACGGTTTCAAGACGAAGGTGTTTCCACAGGCGACCGCCACCGCCAGCATCCACAGCGGCACCATGGCGGGGAAGTTGAACGGCGTGATGCCCGCGCAGACGCCGACCGGCTGGCGCAGCGAGTACATGTCGATGCCGTTGGAAACGTTGTTGGAAAACTCGCCCTTGAGCAGGTGCCCAATTCCGCAGGCAAATTCGACCACCTCAAGTCCGCGCTGAATCGAGCCCCGCGCGTCCGAGGCCACTTTCCCGTGCTCGCTGGAAACCAGGTGGACGATCTCGTCCATGTGCTCTTCAATGAGCTGCTTGAAGCGGAACATGACGCGCGCCCGCACCAGCGGAGAGGTCGCGGCCCACTTTGGGAAGGCTTCGGCGGCGTCGGCGATGGCGGCCTCGGTTTCCGCCTTCGTGGCGAACGGCTCGCGTGCCGTCACGATCCCCAGCGTGGGGTTGCAGACGTCCCCGAAACGCCCGCTGGTCCCCGCGACTTTGCGGCCGCCGATGAAGTGGCACAATTCCTTCGGAGCCACCGCCTTCGCGTCGGTGGTGTCTCTAGGCACGGTTTCCATGACAGCGCGTCCCCCGGCTTCGTAGAATACACGGATCGTATCACGGCGCGCCTGAGACGGTCAATCAAGCGCCCGCCTCATGCCCAGAAGTTGAACTTTCTTCCCCCGCGCGCCAGGAGCGCGGGCGCCGGACACCGAATTCACCTGAGTGGTTTGATCGTGTCGCGCGACACGCCCGGGTCAGTTGATGTCCCGTAATGCGACGCTACTTGTGTCGCGCGCCACTAAGAGTCTGAATTTCATTCCATTGAGGCATCCTTCGATCGTGCTGAAGTCGTCATTCGAAGTCCAGGTTGAAGGAGGCCGCCCCGTGTCCGCTCCAGTTATCGCTCCGCCCGCCTACCATCACCTTCTGCGGTCTGTCTACGGCTACGAGACGTTCCGCGCCGGGCAGGAAGCCATCATCGCCCACGTGGCCGCCGGCGGCGACGCCTTTGTGGTGATGCCCACCGGCATCGGAAAATCCATGTGCTACCAGCTCCCGGCCATGTGCCGCCCGGGCGTGGGCGTCGTCATCTCGCCGCTCATCGCGCTGATGCACAACCAGGTGGAAGAGCTTCGCGCGAAGGGCGTGCGGGCGGCCTGCCTCAATTCCAGCCTCACCCCGATGGAGGCGCGCGACGTCGAGCAGCGCCTGCTGGCCGGCCAGCTCGACCTGCTCTACGTCGCCCCCGAGCGGGCGGTCACCCCGCGGTTTCTCGAGCTTCTCGAGGGCGTGTCCATCGCGCTTTTCGCCATCGACGAGGCGCACTGCGTCTCCCAGTGGGGGCACGATTTCCGGCCGGAGTACATGCAACTGCACGTGCTCGCGGAGCGTCATCCCAACGTCCCCCGCATTGCGCTCACCGCGACCGCCGATCGGGTCACCCGCGGGGACATTGTCGAGCGCCTCCGCCTCGACCGCGCGCAGCAGTTCGAAACCAGCGTGAACCGCCCCAACATCCACTACGCCGTGGCCGCCAAGGACGAGCCCCGCCAGCAATTGCTGCGCTACCTGCGCGAGCGCCATCCCGCCGACAGCGGCCTGGTCTATTGCCAGACCCGCGACCGCGTGGAAAAGACCGCGGAATTTCTGGTGAAGCACGGCTTTCCCGGGGTCCCCTACCACGCGGGGTTGGACGCCGAGACGCGGCGGCGCCACCAGGGGCTCTTCGAGCGCCAGGAGCACGTCGTGCTGGTGGCCACCGTTGCGTTCGGGATGGGCATCAACCGGCCCGACGTGCGCTTCGTGGCCCACCTGGATCTGCCCACCAGCGTGGAGGCGTACTACCAGGAAACCGGCCGCGCGGGCCGCGACGGCCTGCCCGCCGACGCGTGGATGGTGTACGGGCTCGCCGACATCGTCACCGTGCGGCGGCGCATTGCCGACAACGGCGCCGACGAGCACCGCAAGATGGTCGAGCACCGCAAGCTGGAATCCCTGCTGGGATATTGCGAGTCCACGCGCTGCCGCCGCCAGGTGCTGCTGGAGTATTTCGGCGAGCGGATGGCCGACGCGTGCGGAAACTGCGACACCTGCGTGCAGCCGGTGGCCTCGTGGGACGGCACCATTGCCGCGCAGAAGGCGCTTTCGGCCGTCTTCCGCACCAACCAGCGCTACGGTGTCGCGTACCTCGTGGACGTCCTGCTGGGCAACGCCAGCGAGCGGATTGCGCGCAATGGGCACGACCGGATCAAGACGTTCGGCGTGGGCGCCGACATCCCGAAGGCGCAGTGGCAATCCATTTTCCGCCAGCTCGTGGCGGGAGGATGGCTGCAGGTGGACCTGGGCGAGTACGGGACCCTTTCCCTCACCGCCCGGGGGCGCGCGCTGCTCAAGGGCGAGGAGTCGCTCACCCTGCGCTCGGAAACGGTGGCCGCGAAGCAGCCCGCAAAACGGCCGACCCGGAGCGCGCCGGAGAGCACGGTGCCGGAAGAGGACCGCTCGCTGTTTGAAGCGCTCCGCCAGACGCGCCGCCGGCTGGCCAGCGAGAACGGCGTGCCGGCCTACGTGATCTGCCATGACACGACGCTGATCGACCTGGCGCGCCAACGGCCGCACACCGCGTTCGACTTGAAAAGCATCTACGGGCTTGGCGAGGCGAAAATCACCCGCTACGGCGAGGCGTTTTTGGAAATCATCGCGGAGAACGCAAAAACGGCGCCCTTTGCGAACGCCGTTTCATGGACCGAAGGGGACCTCTAGCCGTCCTGCTGGGTAGCCTCCTGCGCCTGGGGCGACAGGGACACGCTGTCTTCGGTGTTGATGCCGGGGAACGCGCCGCCGCCGTCGCTATCCGCGGCGCCCGCCGCGCCGGCGTCGCTGCCCTGTGAGGGCGCGGCCGCAGAGGACGCTCCGAGATTTCCACCCAGCCCGCCGACTCCCTGGGCTCCGCTGCCGAGACTTCCGATTCCCTCGATGGCGTCCATTCGGTTCGTTCCTCCTGCTGTAATTGGCTCCGCTAGCGCATCATCCCACGCGCATGTGAACGCCGTATTGCCGAAATGTAAAAAGTTTAAGGTTTCCCCACAGGACGGCCGGCACCCATCGCCGTAGAGGCGTCCCATGCGCAAGATTCAACACGCCCTCCTCGCCGTTCTGGCCGTCCTGTGGGCCGTGCAGCCCGCGGCCGCCGCACCGTCCGGCGTCCCCACCGTCACCCGGCACACCATCATCAAGCAGGATCCCGAGCGCCGCATGCTGGTCAAGGCCTCGTATCCCAGCTTGAGCATGCCCGGGGCGCTCATGGGGGTCCGCGGCAACCTGGAAGACTTCAATCGCTTCGTCCGCATGAAGGCCAGCCAGGCCGTGGTGCAGTTCATCAAGGAAGTCCGCTCGTTCTCGCCCCCAGCCAGCGTGCCCGGTCAGAACGCGCTCGCCGCGGGCTATACGGTCGAGCGGAATACGGGCCGGCTCATTGCGGTGAAGTGGACCGTCTTCCGCCAGCTGGTTGGCGGCGCGCACCCCGACACGATGGTGGTCACCCTCAATTACGATCTCGGCGGCGGTACGATCGTCCTGGCCAATCTGTTCAAGGTCGGCAGTCCTTACCTGAAGATCATTTCCCAGCAGGCGACCGCGCAGCTCAAGGCGGCCGCGAAGAAATCAGGCTACAAGCTGTTTGGGGAATTCCTGACCGCTAAAGCGGACAACTTCAAGCACTTCATCGTGGGGGAAAAGGGGCTTGACGTCTATTTCAACCCCGGCTCGGTGGCGCCGGCTGTGGTGGGAATTCCGCGCGTAACCATCCCCTGGAAAGCATTCGGCGCCTCTCTGGCGCCGAATACGGGGTGGATGCGTCAGGCTTTCCGGTAGGCCGGCGCGTTGCGCAGCAGGTCGAGTTCTTTCTGCGCGCGGGCCAGCGCCTTTTCGTCCTTGCTGGTGGCGAGGACGTCCACGAGGCGCTGTTCTTCGCGTATGGCCAGCTCGGGAAGCTCGTCTTCCTTCACGCGGAAGGCCTCGTAGCCGGGGCTCAAGCCGTATTTCGCCATCGCGGCGACGCGCTCGCCCACTTCCTTGCGCGACATGCGGACGTCGCTGGGGAATTCCAACGTCATGGTGAGGTCGCGGGCCGGATCCATTGACATCAGGTGCGGGCGGATGAACTCCACCTCACCCTGGTAGGTGCTGTTGTCCCACAGGTTGAGCGTGGTCTCGGCGGTCAGGCTGCCACGCACGTCGTATTCGCGGACGATGCGCCGGATGAGCCGCTCCTCGGCCAGCGGGCTGTCGAGGAAAAGAATGCGGTAGGGAAGCTGGTTGGTTTCCAGAGTGTCGACAATGCTCTTGTTGACGGCGTGCACCGAGTCCACGACGATGATGTCGTCGGCGCCGACTTCCACGTGACGCGTTTCGTCGGAGCGGTGGCCAATGAATGAGCCCGAGCCAGGGCGCGGGTTGAAGTCGTAGACCGGCAGGTCGACCTTGCCCGTCGCAAGCAGCGTGGACAGGTCGTTCTGCAAGCGGGGAATGTCCATGTAGCGCTCGTGATCCCAGTAAATCTCCCCGGTCTTCGTCTTGGGGATGCCGCCCGGGCAGTCCGTGCCCCAGAAGAACATGTCTCCCTCAACCACTTTCACCTTGCGGTCACCGGCGCACTCTTGCAGCTTCTCGATCAGCCTGGTCTTGCCGGCGCCTGAGGGACCGCCGAGCAGCACGGCCACACGCTTGCCCTGGGGGAGACTGTCGACGAAGCCGTCGAGCTGATCGTAGCGGTTCGGCGAGCGGCCTTCGACCAGCGCCATCTCCGCGGTCTCCAGGGA
>VGFD01000060.1 GCA_016868975.1 Armatimonadota bacterium
CGCCGAGTCGCCTCCGAAGCCGAAGTAGCCCGTTTGCGGTGCCTTCTGGAATCGCGTTAAACAGGGCTAAGCGGCGCGCGACACAGGCAGCGTCGCCTTACGGGACATCAACTGACCCGGGCTTGTCGCGCGGCACGATCAAACCGATTTGGGGCCTAATGGGTATCCCCATCACTCCAGCGTGGAAAGAGGCGACGGATCGGGCATTTCGGACCTCGCGCCACCGGGTGGCGGCAGAGATGCAAGAGGCGTCATTGAAGGCGCCCAGTGCGATTCACTGGAGTCAAGGGGATACGCACTTGGAAAGAGGCGACGGATCGGGAATTTCGGACCTCGCGCCACCGGGTGGCGGCAGAGATGCAAGAGGCGTCATTGAAGGCGCCCAGTGCGAAGGGGATACGCACTTGGGATTCATGATCAGGCTTGCGCCGCGGACCACTACGGCAGCGGCACCCGGTCCGCGTGTAGAATGTCCAACTCGGAGGCGCACATGTCGCACACCCAGAACTCGCGGCGGCCGTCCACGTAGGCGCGCAGGCGATCGACCGAGCGCGCGCAGCGGCTGCAACGCTTCGGGCCCGGACGCACCGCGCCGGGCCTCCGCTCGCCGAACGGGTTGAAGACCATCACCGCGATGACCGCAAGGAGCATGAACAGCCAGAGAATTGTCATGAGTTGGCCTTCGCCTCCAAAGACGTCACGCTGGGGTGATCATGTTTCCTCGCGTCGCGTTTGTCAACTGGCCTTTCGTCCAGGCGATGCAAGCAAGCGCAGCCGACCAGCGCCCCGAGGCTCATCACCAGGAGGCTGGCGTAGAGCGCGTGGGGCCGGTCCACGAGACCTCCGGCCAGACCGCTTCCGAAGAAGGCGCCCAGGTACTGGCAGGTGTTGTACACCCCGATTGTGCTTCCTCGCGCGTTGGACGGCGCGATCTTGGACACGGCCGCCGGCAGGAGCGCCTCCAGCATGGAGAAGCCCGCAAAGTAGGCCGCGTAACCCACCAGCACTGCGCCCATGGCGGGGATGAATCCGATCATCGAGTAGGCTGCCATGGTGAGCCCCAGGGCGGTGAGGATCATGACGCGGGCCCGCCCCTTATCCGACAACCGCGAGCCGGTCATCATGGCAATCCCACCCAGCAGGCTGATGGGCAGGTAGATCTTCCACTGCTCGGGCTTGGGCCACTGGGCCTCGAGCGCCAGAGGAACGGTGAAGAACACCGCGCGCATCGAGAAGAACACAATGAACCCGGCCAGGTTCAACGACGCCAGATCCTGGTTGAGCACCGGAGCGCCGACGGAGCCCTCGGCCTCGGACCGCGGCTCCACCATCAGGCACACCACGACCAGCGCGAGCCCGGACAACGCGGCGCACCCGGCAAAGATCCCTCGCACGCCGATGGTGGCGGCAAGCGGGTTGGCGATGGAGAGGCCGAGGACCAGCGCGGCCCCGATTGCGATCCCCAGGAGCGCCATCGAGAAATGTCGCCGCTCCGGGGCCGTGGAGTCCGCTACCCATGCGAACAGCGCCGAGGCGACGGCTCCGCAGCCCTGCAGAAACATCCCCAGGGTGAGCAGGCGGATATCCGCGCTGAGGGCGCACATCAGGCTGCCGGCGATGAACAGCACCAGCCCGCCACCGACCACCACGCGTCTCCCGTAGCGGTCGCTCAAGTGCCCGAACGGTATCTGGAGCAGCGCCTGGGACAGGCCGTAGGCGCCGAATGCCAGACCCGCCTCCCACTTGGTGGCGCCCAGCGTATGGATGGCGTACGGCGAGAACACCGGGAGCACGATGAAGAAGCCCAGCATGCGGGCCGCCATGATGGTGGCCAGGCCCGCAATGGCTCTCTTCTCCGAAGACGTGAAGGCGGATTTCATTTCCGCTAATTCCCGGTGCCCCGCGTTAGTCCTCTGACAGGGACCCACCGCGGACTTCGCGAATCCTCGCCGACCTCATCCGCTCAAGGAGGGCATCAGATGGACACCCAGGCCGGTTCCGGCGTGCAGACCAACGGCGCGAAGGGAAAATTCCGTCGCAGCCAGACCGCGAGCGAAGTCATCGAGCGGCAGAAGAAGTTCCTCTTCCCGGCTGTCATGACGTATTACGATACGCCGCTGCCGATTCAGCGCGGCGAGGGGCATTACGTCTGGGATTTTGACGGGCGCAAGTACCTTGACTTCTTCGGCGGCATCCTCACGGTAAGCGTGGGGCACTGCAATCCGACGGTGAACGCGGCGTTGCACAAGCAGAACGACACGCTGCAGCACGTATCGACGCTGTATCCGACGGCGCCCAACGTGGATCTCGCCGCGCGCCTGGCCGAACTGGCGCCCGGCGACCTCTCCCAGACGTTTTTCACCAACTCCGGCACTGAAGCCGACGAGACCGCGGTCATGCTTGCCCGCATGGCCACCGGCTCGCACGAGATCATCGCGCTGCGCCACTCGTACAGCGGACGGTCGCACCTCAACACCACCATGACCGCGCACAGCCCGTACCGCGGGCTGCCCGACATGGTGGCCGGCGTGAAGCACGCCCTGGCGCCCTACTGCTACCGCTGTCCGCTCAAGCTGGAGCCGGGGACGTGCGGCGTGGCCTGCGCCGAGGACCTGGAGGAGTTGATCCGCACGACCACGACCGGTCGGCCGGCGGCTTTCATGGCGGAGCCCATTCTGGGCGTCGGCGGCTTTATCGTGCCGCCCAAAGAGTACTTCCCCATCGTGGCCGACATCATCCACAAATACGAGGGGCTGCTCATCATCGACGAGGTGCAGACCGGTTGGGGCCGCACCGGTGACAAGATGTGGGGCATCGAGCACTGGGGCGTCACCCCGGATATCATGACCATGGCCAAGGGCGCCGCGAACGGCATTCCGATGGGCATCACCATGTCCACCCCGGAGATCGCGAAGAAGTGGCGCGGGCTCACCATCTGCACCTTCGGCGGCAATCCGGTGTCGTGTGAGGCCACCATGGCCACCATCGACGTCATCGAGGAGCAGAACCTGCTGCACAACTGCAGCCGCCTCGGCGCGCTGCTGCGCAAGCGGCTGGAAGGCCTCCAGGAGAAGTTCAAGTGCATCGGCGACGTGCGCGGCATGGGGCTCATGCAGGCCGTCGAGCTGGTCAAGGACCGCAAGACGAAAGAGCCGGACGCGGAAACCGTCAAGAAGCTTTTCGAGGCGACCCGCGAGCTGGGCATGCTCATCGGCAAGGGCGGATTGTATGGCAACACGCTGCGCTTGAGCCCCTCGATGACCATCACCGAGGCCGAGCTGAACCAGGGCGCGGATATTCTGGAGAAGGCGTTCGAAAAGGTCGCCTATTGATGCGCCCGTAGTTATACTGTCAAAAGAAGTCAGGGTAGAGAACTCGTGAGATGGCGCGCCGTCACTTCGGCGCCGTCAAAGGGGAGGCTGCACGGGGTGCGTGGACGCGCCATGAGAGTTGCCAGCGCGTCCGCCCAGCGGCCGGCCTCGAGGTCATCATTGCTGATGTAACGCGCCACGCCAAATTTTTCGAGCGCTTCGACCAGAAACGGATATTCCGCAAACTCCCCGCGTGAGGTATAGAGCACGCGGGTTTCATTGGCCAGCGCCTCGCTGACGATGCCGTAACCCGGCTTGGTGACGACCCCGTCGCAGGCGCGCACCAGGTCTTCGTACCGTAAGCCGCGCGCCGCCAGCGTGTCATTTTCCACGTAGGTCAGCGCGTCCGGCAGGCGCTCCGGGACGCCGTGGCGGAGGGGTGGCGTGAGAATAAAGCGATATTCGCGCAGCGCGCCCAGGGCGCTCCAGTCAAACCCGCTGGGGCCCAGGCCGCCGAACGAGATCAGGAACAGCGGCCGCCCGTCCACGCCCAGGCGGGCCCGCGCCTCTTCCACCGACAGCGCGCTGCGGCGCGCCACCATGGGCACGTCGCGCACCGATCGAAATGCGGAAAAAGCCTCATCGCCCCCGTGAAACGGCAGGCGGAGAAACTCGGCGGCAGCGGCGTAATCGGCGGCGAATGCATCGGAAATTTCGGAAAAGTCCGGAAATACGCTGTAGATCCAGTCCCAGGAAAAGTTGCTCATGCCGTATGCGGGGATGTCCAGCGCGCGTGCCGCGGCAAAAGGAATGGCCGGCACGTCGCAGAGCACGCGATCCGGCCGGCACTCGCGCATGAAGTCAATTTCCTGAGCCAGTAGCGAAGCTCGAGCCGCGAGCAACGCGCGGCACGCCGCGCGGGTGCGATCGATATCCTGGTGGAGGCTGTTGGCCTGTATCACGCCGACGTCAAGGGAGGCGCGGGTGAGGCGAAAATTCAGCCCTTGCAGCGTGTGCCGCACGAACCACTCGTCTATCCCGGTGCGAATCTCAAAAACGGCATCCGGCGCGAGATCGGCGACGGCGCGCACCACCTGGAAATCGCGGGATGCATGACCGAAGCCGTGTCCGCTTGGGTACAGCAGCAGTTTCATCAAAATCCGTTCAAGCTCGGGGCGTGCGAACGCCCCGAGTCTGCGGGCTATGCGCGCAGATCGAGATCGGCCACCGGGGGTACTTCAGAGGCGCGCCGCGAAACCGGAATTCTCCGCAAGACGCTGCCGTCGGACACGCTGTACATGACCACTTCGACGGCGCCCGGCCGCTTCACTTCGTAGCGAAAGCCGGAGCCGTGCGCCAGCACGGCTTGTTCCGCCTGCTGCGCAATTTTCACCGCGCGCGCGTGGGCGCGCTCGGGGTCAGGTCTGGGCTGTTCAGATTGCCGGGGCACCTCGTGCGGCTGCGCCGGCCCCTGCCCGGGGGGGCGGGGTTCTCTGTTGTGGACCAATCCCATGTCCATTAGATTTTCTCTCCTTGGAAGTCAACAGATGGAGCATTTTGCTGCTCCTGAAAATACTATCGGCATCCGGACATGCGGTTCTTAAATTCAAGTGCCAACGAATCATACTGGAGGTGTCGGGAGCGTGACGGGGAACAGGCACCCCATGCTGGTTCCGGCAGAGTGCTCCGTTGTCCTGGTGCGGCCCGCGCGGGAGAGCAACATGGGCGCGGTGGCCCGCGGCATGAAGACCATGGGCTTCACGCGCCTCGTGCTGGTTGCGCCGGAAGTCCGTCCGGGCAACGAGGCGTATGCGGTCGCACATGGCGCCCACGACGTGCTGGACGGCGCCTCTATCGTCGACACGTTGGGCGAGGGGGTCGGAGAAGCCGACCTCGTGTTCGGAACGACCGCCCGCCGCGGCCGCGATCGGGCTACTCCGGTCGCGCTGCGGCACTTCGTGCAGGAAGTCCTGCCCGGTTATCTCCCGGCGCGGGTGGCCATGGTGTTCGGTCCGGAGGCGACGGGCCTGACCATCGAGGACCTGGAGCACTGCCAGTTCGGCGTGGAGATCCCGAGCGGGCCGCTGTTCCACTCGTTGAATCTCTCGCACGCGGTGATGGTGGTGTGCTACGAGGTGCACGCCTCGCTGTGCCATGCCCGCGCCACGCCGGAGGTTGGCCTTGACCCCGGGCTGCCGGCCACGCCACGCGACGAGACACGCCGACGTCGGATGCACGGCCTGTACCGGGTCATCGAGGGATTCCTCAAGGACGTAGGCTATCCCACCGGATCGTCCGTGACGCGGGCCATGGCCGACCTCCGTCGCGTGTTGGACGCCACCTACATGACGGAGCGGGACACGCAGACCGCGATGGGACTCTTCCGGCACCTTAAGCATCTTCTAAAGGTCCGGCGTGACGGGAATTCAATGGAGGAATGAAGTCCCCAGGTCCGAACCCACGGAGGTTTGTCCAGCCCTGGCGCTCTCCGGCCAGCGGCGCAAGTCCATCAGAACTTTGTAGTGAGGTGCAATCTCCGTGCAGATGGCCATTCGGCTCTTCCTCGCGCTTGCGCTGGTCGCCGCCTTGCAGGCCGGCGCTGTGGCGCAGAACAAGCCCGTGCAGGGCAAGCAGCAGGTCGCCGTCAAGACGATCTGGGATTTCCAGACCGAGCTGGGGCTGACAGAAAGGCAGAAGTCCGAGATCAAGGCTTCGGTCAGTCAGCTCAACACCAAGATCAAGGGGCAGCGCCAGCGGCTCGCGGCCGCCAGCAACCGCGTCAACCAGCTGATCAAGGACAACGCGTCGATCGAAGTGATTCGCGGCAAGCTTCACGAGGTGGCCAACCTCCAGATCGAGCTGAAGATCGCGGACATCGAGACGGCGCGCAAGATCAACACCATCCTGACGCCGCAGCAGCTCGCGAAGTGGCGGGACATCCAGAAAAAGTCCCGCCCGGGATAGCCAAAAAAAAAGACCTGCCAGAGCTGGCGGGTCTTTTTTTTGGCGTAGTCCCTTCGTCAGGGATGCATGTTGAATTCTTCCTGGAGCCGCTTCTCGACGAAGGCGTACAGGTTGGGATCGGCGTCCTTCATCAACTGCGCCTTGTCGCCGCCCTCGAGGAACGTCGAGTAAGCCTCGGCGGCGTATTCCTCGATTTTCCCCGCGCGGTGCGCGTAGTCGCTCCACACGTCACCGGTGAAGGAGCGCGCTCCGTCGGGCACGGTGACGGTGGCCTTGCCCTCTTGCTGAACGATGTGGGCCTTGATGCCCTTGACCATGTCGATCTCGGTTTCCAGCTTCGGCTTGCTTATATTGTGCAGCTTGTTGCGCAGGAACCCGACGGCGTTGAGGCCCAGGAAAATCCCGCCGCACGTGGCCATCACTGGCCCGCCGAAAATCATGCCGCCCGCCAGGAGGGCGCCGCCGATGGCCAGACCGGCAATCCGCTTGCCTTCCTTCTGGGGGTTGTCGTTGATCTTGAAAATTTCCTTGCCGTCCTTGCGCTCGTACTCGACGTAGCGGCGGCCCCAGGCGTCGTCGCTCACGTACTTCGCCTTGTCGGGGAGTTTCATGTCGTTCTCAAGCTGAACCTCGCGGCGCATCACGTCGATGTCCTCGACGTTGGCGCGGGCGTTGAACGCGTTGTAGAGGCCGAAGAATTCCTTGTCGTGCGCCGACTCGGCCGGCGAGCTGCCCATCAGGAGGCGCGGCAGCGTGCTGCCGGGGATCTTGCCGAGCAAGGTCGCGCGATTGCCGCGCATGTGGTCGAGCGCGTGCATCGACTCGTGGAGGATGACGTGCGCGCCCATATCGGCCATCAGCACGCTCTCGTCCATCTGGATCTTGCGGGTAACCAGATTGTAGGCGCCCACGGCAACCGCGCCGCCCCCGCCGCCCAGGCCGGGGATGCCCGGGCCTTTGCCCTGGGTAATGTTGATTTTCAGTCCGTGCTTGCCAAGCGCTTCCAGCGTGCCCGTGGGGATGGGGACGAAGAGCTCTTGCAGCCGCTTGCGCGCTTTGTCGCTGCACTTTCCGATGCAGGAGTCGATGGCGGCGGTGCGACGCGCGTCCAACGGCGCGGCCAGCGTGTGATCCTTCTGCGGCGCCAGGTTGGGCCCGTTGGTGGTGGCGTCGATGTGCGGCCAGTTGACGATGTTGCTTGAAATCACGGCGTTGGCGTCCTCTCAGTCACGGCGCTCCGCGGGGAGCCCTTCAGGTGACGGTATCCCCACATGCATCGTAGCGCAGCCAACCCCTCGCCTCAACGGATAGAATGTGAACGAATTGCGCCGGATGGTAAACTTCCAGCCGGTCATCTGAAATCTTTCTGAATTCTGGTTGCATCATCGACGGCGGTGCTGTAGAATACCCTCAATGAACATCCCCGCGAACAAGGACCCCAACGCGCGGTCGCCTCAAACAATAAAGATGTACAACGCGGCACAGGCGCCGAAGCACCCTACCGACGTTGCCATCCTCACCGATGACGCCGGGAAGCCCTCGGCCATCGTGCTGCCGGCCACCCGCCCGATGGAGCCGCGTCCCCTTTCCGGTAACTCCAGCACCGCCTACATGGTCGGCGGGACCATTGCCTGCGGGCTGGCCGGCTCCTACGTCAGTCTCACCCTGCTGAGCGCGCATCCGCTGGCCGGGCTGGGCGTCGCGGTGGGGAGCGCCGTGCTGGGAGCGGTGGTGGGCTACCTGGCTGGCAAGCCCGAGCAGAAGCCTCAGTAAGCAAAAAGGCCCGCGCCTGGTGGGCCTTTCTGCATCTTTACGGTGCGACTGGCGAGACCACGCTCACCTTCGTCATCACGTCGTTCTGCTCGATTTTGTCGACCACGTCGACGCCCTCAACCACGCGTCCGAACACGGTGTGCTTGCCGTCGAGGTGGGACTGCGGCGAGTGACAGATGAAGAACTGCGAGCCGCCGGTGTCCTTGCCACGGTGCGCCATCGACAGGGAGCCGCGGAGGTGCTTGTGGGGGCCGATCTCGCACTTGATGGTCCAGCCCGGGCCGCCGCTGCCAATCCCCTGGGGGCAGCCGCCCTGAATCATGAAGTCCTTGATCACGCGGTGGAACTTCAGGCCGTTGTAGAAGCCCTGGTTGATCAGTTTGGTAAAGTTTTCGACGGTGCCCGGCACGTCCTTCGCGTACAACTCCAGGCGCATGGTGCCCTTGGAGGTCTGCATCTCAACGACGGGGTTGGTGGTCTCGGTCATGGGGATCTCCTCTGGTCAATTTTCGGGGCGCCGCTTTCTTCGGCGCGAAGCGCGATCCCTGCGCCCCACAGGGGATGCCGGTGGCGGCAGCGTACCTCTCGCGGGTGGACAGTACCGACGCCCGACACCTTGGATCCCGCCAGGTGCGCCGCCTTGGGGTGGCCGAAGCCTGCGCCCGCGTGATGGACGAAGCCCGCCACGTGCGCATTGACGCCGAGGCGGCGCGCGCCTTCTGCGCCGCTTACGATGGGCAGAATCAGGCGGTGCCGGGCTGGGATCCCAGGCTGCACTACTTCGAGGATACCTGGCGCAGCGCCAACTACGTGCTGGTGCTCGACACCCTGAACTTCTGCTTCTGGGCGTCCCCTGGCGAGGAGCGCTGGACGGTCACCTACGACGGCAAGGACTACCAGGGCTACTGGGGACTGGCTGCGGCCTTGCGGCGCGGCATCGAGGAAGGCATCCCGCTGCTCGATGCGCATTACCTGGCGGACATCTCCCGGGCTGACGTGGCGCGCATCCTTGCCGGGCGCGGCGAAATCCCCCTGATGGAGGCGCGCCACCGCAACCTTCGCGAGGCCGGCCGCTGGCTGGTGACCCGCTACGACGGGCGCTTCTCCAACATGATCGAGCAGTGCGGCTACGATTCCGTGGCGCTCGCGGCCGGCCTGTGCGAGGAGCTGTCCTCCTATCATGATGTGGCCACCTATAACCAGGTGACCGTCCCGCTGCTCAAGCGGGCCCAAATCGTGGCCGTGGACGTCTACGGCACCTACGGGGGAAAGCGCTGGGGCGAGTTGGGCCGCCTCGACGCGCTCACCGCGTTCGCCGATTACAAGGTTCCTCAGGTGCTGCGGCGCCTCGGGGTGCTGCACTATTCGGACGCGCTGGCAAGAGCCGTGGACGCGCAGGAGGAGATTGAAGCGGGGGATTCCCGTGAAGTGGAGATTCGCGCCGCCACCGTGCACGCCGTGGAAACCGTTCGGAACACGCTGAAGGAGCGCTTCGGCAAGGCGCCCCGCTCGTTCGAGATCGACTGGTACCTTTGGGGGCTGGGGCAGACGAAGTCGGCCGACGACCGGCCCTACCATCGGACGCGCACGATTTTCTACTGATGCGGGCCGGATTTTCATTCGAAGTGCTGGCGGTCGACTCGGCAACGTCGGCCCGGGTGGGATTGCTGCGCACGCCGCACGGCGACGTGGAGACGCCGGTCTTTTGCCCGGTGGGGACCGCGGCCACCGTCAAGAGCGTTTCAGTGGATGAGCTGGAAGCCACCGGGGCCACGCTGTGCCTGGCGAACACGTACCACCTGATGCTCCGCCCCGGCGCGGATCGCATGGAGCGGCTCGGCGGTCTCCACCAGTTCATGCAATGGCCTCGGCCGCTGATGACCGACAGCGGAGGCTTTCAAGCGTTTTCGCTGGGCCTCGCGCGCGAGCACGGCGTGAGCAAGATTGGCGGGGTATTTCCGGAGGAGCCGTCGCAGGCGAAAAAATCCGGCCCCACGGCGCGCAAGGGGACCGATAAGGGAAAGCTCGCCACGGTCGACGATGACGGGGTGACGTTCCGATCGTTTATCGACGGATCAATGCATCGACTCAACCCGGAGATTTCCATCGGTCTGCAGCAAAAACTCGGCGCGGATCTCATCGTGGCGTTCGACGAGTGCACGTCCCCGTTGTCGGATCACGAGTACACCCGCGAGGCGATGGAGCGCACCCACCGCTGGGCCGTGCGCTCGCTCCAAGCGCATCCGCCGGATCGTCCCCAGGCGCTGATGGGGATCGTGCAGGGCGGCGCCTACGAAGATCTGCGGCGGGCTTCCACGCGCTACATCGCGTCGCTGCCTTTTGACGCATTTTGCGTGGGCGGGTCGCTGGGAAAGAACAAGTCCGAAATGCACCAGGTGCTGGACTGGAGCGTGCCCGATCTGCCGACCGATCGATTTCGCCACCTGCTGGGCATCGGCGACGTGGACGACATGTTCGAGTCGGTGCAGCGCGGCATCGATTCCTTCGATTGCGTCCTGCCAACGAGGTTCGCGCGGCACGGCAACCTGCTGTTGACTCCGCCGCTGGGCAGGCCGGCCAACCGCTTCCGCCTCAACGTGTGGAATGCTCGCCACGCCGAGGATCCGTCGCCGGTCGATCCGTCCTGTGGATGTCCGCTCTGCACGCGATACAGCCGCGCGTATTTGCGGCACTTGTTCCAGGCTCAGGAATTGCTGGGGATTCGACTGGCGTCGGTACACAATCTATGGTTCATGCAGGACCTGATGCGCAAGATGCGGGCGTCCATCAGGACGGCAACGTTCGCTTCGTTGAAGGCCGAGTGGTTCGAGCCCGAGGCACATGGGCGGCCGCGCAGCGGGCCGCAAAGTGATTGCGGGCCGGCCTGACCATTCGTTTACAAATCGTTAACCGCGGACCCCTTAATCGCGGCTTGCCCGGTCGTGAAAAACGAACAACCCCCCCGACCCTGCGAGAGAGAACTCAAAGCACGTGTCCACAGTGCCCGTCATCAACGTCCGCAGCGTTTCCCGTGAAGGGATCAAGACACACACGCCCGGGCGCTAGACCGCCGTATTCATCGACCGCGACGGCGTCTTCAACGACCTTCATGGCAGCATCCGCACGCCCGAGCAATTGGATGAGCGCATCATTCCGGAATTCCTCGACGCGGTGGCCCGCCTCTCCCGGGAAACCGACGCCAGGATTTTCCTCGTCAGCAACCAGGGCCAGCAGTGGATTCCCCTGAAAGAGCAAGAGGCCGTGATGCGCCACCTGGTGGATCCCGTGGAAGAGCGCGGCGGCCGCATCGACGCGGTGTACATCTGCACCAACGACAAGAAGTGGACGCCCCCCGAGGGGGAAGAGAACGGCCGCAAGCCCGCGCCGGGGATGCTATTGGCCGCCGCGATTGACAACGGGGATGCGGTCGATCTGGCGGACAGCTACATGGTGGGGGACATGACCACGGACATCGCCGCGGGCGAAAGCGCGCACCCGGACGTCACTTCGGTGCTGGTGAAGACCGGATACGGCGGCAAGGACGGGAAGGTCAAGATCGAGCCCGACCACACGTCCGCCGATCTTGGCGCGGCGGTGGACTGGATTATCAGTCGGACCAATCAGGGATCGGCACAGCCGACGCCTCCCCAGATTTAGCGGCCCCTGTCAACACGCTCTACTTCCGCGCCTCCGGCTTGGTCAGCTCGATCTCTTCCAGCTCTCGCTCGGCGATTCCCGATGACCCGGCGCTCAAGCGGTAGGTGATGCGCACGGTGCGGCCCACCAGGTAGCCCACGTTTTGCAGCAGCAGCTCCTTGCCGATCTTGATCTTGTTGTACTCGAAGTGCACCGCCACCGGCTCGCCTCGTGCGGTGAGGAATTGCATGATGCCGGCGTCGCCGCGGAGGTCCACGCCCTGCACCAGTCCCTGGGTGCGGACGTTCATGGGTGGGCCGCTGTAGCGATCTCCGCTGCCCGGAACGCTGGGGCGGGGAATGTAGGTGAACCACATCTGGCGGACCCCAGACAGCGGGATCGAGTAGTCGTTCTGGCGCCACCAGCCGACCAGCTCGGTGTACGGGTTGGCGAGCCCGACGTGCATCTGGTCGCCGTTGCGCAGCCGCAACACCGCCTTGATGCGGCCGTCGGAGTAGAAGAAGTCCGCCGTCGCGAGGTCAATCAGCGGCACCGAGACGACCCCTTCGCCCCACTCGCCGCGCAGCCACGGAACGACTTCCCCGCGGTCCTTCAGTCCGTTCACGCGCACCCAGGACACCGCGATGCCGTCCTGGTCCTTGATGCCCACGTAGAGCCCGGGCGCGGTGGGCCCCGGAGGGTTGATGGGCGGCGCGATGCCGGGCACCAGCCGCGGTCCGGGCGTCTGCTGCTCGGGCACGATGACCTCGATGGTGGTCTGGGCGCGCGCGCCCGAGGCGCACAGCAGGATCAGGAGGGCGATCGACAGGAGGCGACGCATGGGGCCGCACTTCGCGTGGGCCCGGTGGGTCTCCTTCGAAGGGACTGCCCGGCGCTTCGAAGGGCGTGGGACGCGCCCGCGAGAACCACGCCCCTTCAGGTTCAGTTATTCCAGGGGGCTCAGCTCGCGGATGGTCGTTTCGATGATGTCGTGATCAATGCGCTCCACGGCGTGCCCCCGGAGGTACGACGAAAGCTTGAAGACAGCGCCCGATTCCGCCTTGCAGAGCAGCACCATGCGGCGCATGTCCTCGCGGACCGGCGCCGCCGCCATGCGCCGCAGATATTCGCCGAGATCCTCATAGGAGTCGGCCAGCTTCTGCCCGTTCATCCACCAGCCGCCGTTGTATTCCTGGAGAAATCCAAAGGCCTGCCCCAGGCACACGATCTGTCGGATCTCGTCGTCCACGTCGCCCACCGTGTACGACGTAGGAAACACCGAGGGCAGGCGCCCCAGCGGATCGGTGAAGTACATCGGGCGGTCCGGCAAGCGGTTGAGGGCCGCTCTACAAAAACGCACCGGCGACATGAGAAACGCCGGAAAGCCGGCCTTGAGGCGGTACACGATCAGCGACTGCTTGTCGCCGGAATAATAGAAGGACGGCTCGGTAATCGAGTGCAACGATAGAATGTCCTCAATGTACCCGAACGGGCTGCGGGTCATGAGCGCGAAGACGAGAGTGGCGGACTCGTCCATCACGTCTTCGGCGTCAAGGCTGATGAACGCCTTGGCCTGGTCGAAGCAGCCTTTCAAGCGGGCCACGCCGGGCCCCTCCGGCAGAAGGTTCATTTCCACCAGGATGTCTTCCAGCGTCATTTCCTTCAGGTAGCCAAACATGCGCTCGGTGGTTTCCTGCATGACCACGCGCAGGCGCGCCAGCGAATTGGTCTGGGTGAATGCAGTGTACATGTCTGAGATCGATATTTCTTTGAAAACTGCGCGGGCCTCGATGCGGAACCTTGGATGGCCCGACAGCCAGCGATCGACTTCCTCCCAGGTGACGGCGCTGCGCACGAACGGCGTGTTGGGCACCAGGATGCGCCGCCGCTCATCCTCGGCGTCGCGGCTGAAGGCCGACATGTGGTTGACGAAGTCGTCGAGATGGCGACGGGCGCGGGCCACGTGCTGGATCAATTCTTCAAGAAAAGAGCGCTGCGCTCCCAGCAGATCACGCTCGTAGCGCATGGTGAGCGGTGTGGCGTAGCCTTCCTCGAGGCGCTTCACGAGCCGCTTCTTTTCCGTGCTGGCCTCTTTTAATTTGCGCGCGCTGGCGGTGAGATCATCAAACAGGCCCTTCCAGAGTTTTCCGTACACGAAGCCGCCATAGAGGACCGCCACCCCCAGCGCCATCTGGACCAGGAAGAAAACCTTTCCCTTCAGCACCGTCGCGCCCAGGCCAAACAGCAGTAAGCCGAGCACCACCGCAATTCCGGCGGGGACCGCAATGAGCCACGTGCTCACGAACGAGCGGCGCGCGGATTCCAGCTTTTCGGCGTGGCGCTCGGCGGCCTGCAGGCTGGCATCGGTCTTTCCCAGGTCGGCGGCGGCCTCCCCAGCGGACGATTCCATGGCTCGCAGGTACGCTTCAGTGCGCGCGCGCCGACGGCCCGGATCGGCGTCGTCGAGCGCCTGCTCGGTGGCGCGGCGGTCTACCCCTAGGCCAGCGTCGACAGGCTCTCGATGTATTGCTGGACGTCGGACAGCTCGGACTCGATCTGCTGGCGGACTTCTTCCGTGGCGCCGCGCTCGACTTCCACGCGCATCTGGTTGACGTACTTGACCAGCGCGGAAGCCGCCTTGTCGATGGTGTCGAGCTGCTCCATCCACTTGCGGCAGCGCTCGAGCATTTGCGAGAAAAAATTGACGGCGCGGTCCCGCCGGATGATTTCCTGCTGGGCGTTCGACCACGCGGAAACGTCCGCACGCAGCTGCTTCACGCTGGTTTCGATGCTTTTCTTGGCCCCGAAAAACTTTGCGGCGGCACGCTCGGCCTCCTCCCGGTGGACCTTGATGGCGCTCTCCACCTGTTCGAGGTTCTTTGCTTCGTCGCGGCGCTCTTCTTTCATCACCTGCTGAAAGTTTTCCAGGCGAGGCACCAGCTCGCGCAGGAAGTTCCAGGTGGTCTGAACGCCGTTGGCGCGCCGCAGGCGGCCGTTGAGGTAGTCTTCCAGGCCCTTGATCTTGGTCTTCACCAGGGCGTTGAGATTGCGCGTCGCTTCGTCCTGCATCTCCGCTTCGACGGAGTTCATGTGGCCCTGGATATTGGCGAGCACGCTGCCCACCGCGCCCCTGGAAAGGTCGCCGGGCACGTTCAAGCGGCGGTACGAGCCGGGCGCCAGGACGGCCTCCACGACCTGGCCGGCCTCGCCCTCGCGGATTTCCATCAGGTCGATGAAATTTTCCACGTCCCTGGAGACGTCCTCGTGCTCGTCGCTGCCCACCAGGCTTCCCAGGATGAGGTCGAGCGCCACCTGGCGGGCGTACAGCTTGGAGAATTTCGCGCCGTCGAAATAGAGCTCGGCGATTCCGTAGCAGGAATATTGCGGGCTCTTGCCCCACCACTTTCCCTGCGCGGTGATCTGCGCGGCGAGATTGTCCCAGATGTCGTCGCTCCCCTTGCCGGCCGAGCCGGTCGACAGGAACAGCCCGATGCCGAGAAACTCGGTGAGCACGTCCACCGAGCTGTACACCACGTTGTCGGCGTTGGTGTTGTTTACGATGTACACCACGTCGAACGGCACCTTGTCGACGACGATGTCGCGCCCCCCAAAGGTGTACTTGAAGGTGTTGCCGGTGGTGCGCAGATCCATGAAGTGGTCGAGCTCCTTGATCGCGCCGTAGGTGTTGGGATCGCAGTTCTGGGTGGCCGGCAATCCCCGGAAAATGTCCGGGAGCAGGATGTATCCGACCAGCGTGTCGGTCGAGGAGAGAAATTCGCGCACCAGGAACGCCACGTCCATGAACGTGCCCGACCCTGTTCCGCCGGCCACCGAACCCACGATGTTGACCGCGATGTCCATCGATTTCAGATCGTATTTTTCGTCCGCCTTGCGTCCCACGGTAAAGTTGCGGATGCCGTTCATGACCCCGTCGAGCGCCTTGAACACCGAGTTGGCGTTGGCGAAGAGGCCCAGCCGGCCCAGTGCGCGGATCTGCTTCGCGCCACGGTTGATGGCCTTGAGGGAACATTGTCCGGGAAGAATTCGCGGACCTCGCGATTGACCTGGAGCAGGCTGGCGGGATTCTTCACCTCCAGCTTGAGAAACTCGCCGCCTTCGAGCCGCACCTCAATACCCTCCGGCCCCACGAATGTGGGGGATCCGTGGTGTCGAAGCAGAGAAACTTGCAGGTGGGCGGGGTCTCTCCGTAGACTTCGAGCAGCTTCCGCTTACACTGGAGGACGGCATCTCGGCCCGTGCCACCCAGGCCGATCATCACCGTCTTGCGGACCATATAGGCCATTTACAGGGCAGTCCTCCAGACATGCAGGCCGGCAGAGCCGCCGGCGGCTCAAGACGGACCAGTTCCCGAATTCTGGGCTTTGGATTCGCGCCGTGCCCCCGGGAGCCCTACCGTCGCAGGAGGGCTTCCTCCACCTCTTCGCTGTCGAAGCGGTCCAGCGCGCCAATGCACAGCCAGTCGAGGGCGCTCAGCGCGTAGTGGCCGCCCTGCAGCCATCCCCCGAGCTGGAGGA
>VGFD01000061.1 GCA_016868975.1 Armatimonadota bacterium
CGATTCGGCTGGCCCCCCCGATGGCGCGGAAGGCGAGCCCGATCTGGCTCTATCGCGCGCTGGGCGCGGGGCTCGGCATCCTCACGGTCAGCGTCGTCTCCGGCGGCTTCGAGGGCGGCGCCTTCCGCCAGACGATGGGCATCGCGGCCATCGTGGCGGCGCTGTCCATTACCGGATACTACAGCCTGCGCGCGCTGGCCAACGCCTGGGTGGCGGCGCTGGTGGCCACCCTCGCGCCGCTTCCCATCCTGGCGCCTTACCTGCGCTACTATCTCTCGCTGGACGGCGGCGCGCGGTACCCCGAAGTGCTGGCCGCGGTGATGATCACCAGCGCGCTGATCGCCTGCCTGTGGCGGTGCGTCGACCAGCGACCGCTGTCGGTAACCGAGTAGCTCGATCGAGGGGGAGGCGGGCGCGGCGCCGAACGAGCCCGCGTGCGGCGCCTGCACCTCTTCGAGATCGAGGACCAGCCGTGGTGTCCCGCCGTCGTGCGGGACGCCATGACTGACTACCTGCGGACGCTGTTCGCCCTGGGCAAGCCGTATGCGCCCGCGCTGCCACTTTTGCGCGAGGCGGTGGTCGGCTCGCAGAGCGTCGTGGATCTCTGCTCTGGCGGCGGCGGGCCGTGGGTGGATTTTTCTCGGGAGGTCGACGTGCCGGTCGTCCTGACCGACTGGTACCCGAACCACGACGCGTTTGCCCGCGCGGCCGAGTGCAGCGGCGGCCAGGTGCGCGGCCATGGCGCCCGGGTGGACGCCACCGCCGTGCCCCCCGAGTTGCGCGGGTTCCGCACCCTGTTCACCTCCTTCCACCACTTCGCGCCCGCGAAGGCGCGCGCCATTTTGCGCGACGCGGTGCGGGCCGGGGAGGGAATCGCGATCTTCGAGATCACTCGGCGAAGGTGGTCGACGATTTTGCTCATCGGCCTGACGACCGCGCCCATCGCGCTGCTGCTTTCCCTCGCGGCGCGGCCTGTCAGCTGGCTGCGGCTGGCGCTGCACTGGCTCATCCCCGTCGTGCCGCTGGCCTGCGCGTTCGACGGCGTGGTCTCGTGCCTGCGCAGCTACACCCCCGACGAGCTGCTCGCCATGGCGCGCGAGGCCGCGCCCGAGGACTACGAGTGGAGGTCGGGCGAGGCGTGGGGATGGGGCCCGATTCCGGTCACTTACCTGGTGGGGCGGAAGGCAATCACGCCCTGAGCACCGCGGCAAGGCGTTCTCCCGGGAGTGAGCAGAAAGTGAGCAGCTTCCGGCCTGTCGGGCAGGGGCCGCGGGTGGTACCCTGAGTCCAGGAGCAAAAGGCTCCAACGCAGGATGAAAATCCTCGTCCTCTCTCTACTCTCCCTCTGAGCCCCGCGGACATGCGGGGTTCTTCATTTCCGTCCAGGGAGAGGACTCGGCCCCCTCATGAAGAATCCCTCGCGCTTGTGTGCCGGGCCCCCCCGGATCACAGCCCCCCCCGTAGGCCCCCCCGTAGGCCCCCCGGATCATAGAGGAGGACAATCGCCGTGGCCGACAACCAGCGCCCCAAGATCGCCGTGGGAGGCTCGATCGCCTTCGACCTCATCATGGACTTCCCGGGATTCTTCAAGGATCACATCCTGCCCGAGAAGCTGCACGTCATCAACATCTCGTTCCTGGTCGGCGAGCTGAGGAAGCAGCGAGGCGGGTGCGCGCCCAACATCGCGTACACCCTGGCGCTGCTGGGCGAGGCGCCGCGGGTCGTAGGCGCGGCCGGCCGGGATTTCTCCGAGTACGAGGTCTGGCTGCACGAGCAAGGGATCGATACCGCCGGCGTGCGCGTGTTCGACCGGGAAACCACGGCGTCGTGCTATATCACCACCGACCAGGCGCGCAACCAGATCACCGGCTTCCATCCCGGCGCGATGAAGCGGGCCGGGGAAATCAGCTTCCGCGAAGCCATGGGCGACAACGTGTCGATGGCGATCGTCGCGCCGGACGATCCGGACGCAATGCTGCGCCACGCGAAGGAAATCCGCGAGGCGGGGGTGCGGCTGATCTTCGATCCCTCCTTCCAGTGTACCGCCCTCGACGGGGAGAAGCTGATGCAGGGCGCCCGCGGCGCGCACGTGCTGGTGCTCAACGACTATGAATTCGCCGTCTTCCAGGAGAAGACCAGCCTCACCCGCGAGCAGCTTCTCCAGGAAATCGAAATGATCATCGTAACCTACGGAGAAAAGGGCAGCGAGATTTTTCTGCGCGATGGAAGCAGCGTGAAAGTGGACGCCGCAAAAGTATCCGCGGTGGTCGATCCGACCGGGGCCGGCGACGCCTGGCGCGGCGGATTCCTGGCCGGCTACCAGCGCTCACTCCCATTGGAAACCTGCATGCGCATGGGCAGCATCGCCGCCGCCTACTGCATCGAAAACTACGGCACGCAGAACCACGCCTACACCTTCGAACAATTCTCCCAGCGCTATGCCGAGAATTTTGGTGAGAGCCTGGTGGCGCCCGTCCGGAAATAGCCGTCGTGCGGCACGAGAACGTCTGCATCGAGACGCTGGGATACGTGCTCCCGCCCAACGTGGTGTCGAGCGAGACGCTCTTTGATTTGCTGAAAGCCACCCTGGAGCGGCTGCGCATTCCCTGGGAAGGGCTGCAGGCGCTGACCGGCGTCGAAGAGCGGCGCTTCTGGGACCGCGGAATTCCGGTGCACCGTCCGGCCGCCCAGGCCGCGCGCAAGGCGCTCGACGCAAGCGGCGTTCCCGCGTCGGACGTCGGCTGCCTGGTAAGCACTTCGGTGTGCAAGGACTACATCGAGCCTTCCACCGCGAGTCTCGTGCACGGGGAATTGGGACTGGGGCCGGACTGCTTGAATTTCGACGTGGGAAATGCCTGCCTCGCGTTCATGAACGGAATCTCCATCGTGGCCAGCATGATCGAAAAGGGCCAGATCCGCGCGGGCATCGTGGTCGACGCCGAGAGCGCCCGGGACGTGACCGAAGCCACCGTGAAGCGCCTGCAATCTGAGACCACCGACGGCGATAAACTGCGCGAGCAGTTCGCCGCGCTCACGCTGGGCTCCGGCGCCGTGGCCGCCGTCCTGACCCACCGCTCCATCTCGCGCAGCCAGCACCGCCTTCTGGGACACGTATCGCAGGCCGATACGCGCTACAGCAAGGTGTGTCTGGGCACGCCCACCGAGATGGTCACCGACCAGAAAACCCTGCTGCAAGCCGGACTGGCCCTCGCCAACCGCACCTGGGGGCTCGCCTGTCGTACGTTTGACTGGACGCGCGACAACATTGACTTCTTTATCTGCCACCAGGTGGGCGCCACCCACCACCGCATGTTTTTTGAGGGCCTGGGCCTGGATCTGGCGAAGTCGTTCGTGACCTTTCCATTTCTCGGCAACGTCGGCCCGGCCTCGGTGCCGCTCACGCTGGCGCTGGCCTGCGAGCGCGGCAAGGTGAAAAAAGGGGATCGCGTCGCTCTCATGGGGATCGGCAGCGGGCTCAACTGCGCGATGATGGACGTGCTGTGGTAGACCCGGCGCTTTATCCGTTCGCCCCGCATTACCTCGACCTCGACCCGATCCAGTACCACTACGTGGACGAGGGAGAGGGCGAGCCGCTGCTGCTGGTGCACGGCAATCCCACCTGGTCGTTCTATTATCGCGACGTCATCAAGGGAATGTCGCCCCACATGCGGGTCATCGCGCCCGACCACGTGGGCTGCGGAAGATCGGACAAACCGCAGCACTATCCGTATCGCCTGGCGCAGCACATCGCCAACCTGGAGGAACTGGTGCTGCGCCTCGACCTGCGCGACGTCACGCTGGGCGTGCACGACTGGGGCGGCCCTATCGGCCTGGGCGTCGCGGTGCGCCATCCGGAGCGGTTTCGCCGGCTGGTGATTTTCAACACTTCGGGGTTCCGCTCGACGCTGATGCCACCGCTGCTGTCACTGGCGCGGATCCCTCTCTTTGGCGACCTGATGATCCGCGGCTGCAACCTGTTTGCGCTGGCCGCCACGTACATCGCGATAGGCCACCAGGAGCGCATGCGGCCGGAAGTCCGCGCCGGATATCTCGCGCCTTACGACTCGTGGGCCAACCGCATCGCCACGCTGCGCTTTGTGCAGGACATTCCCCTCAAGCCCTCCGACCCGTCATACGCCACGCTCGCGGAAGTGGAGGCTGGCTTGCCCTTGCTGGCGGACCGGCCGGTAATGCTCATCTGGGGCATGCGCGACTGGGTGTTCACGCCGGCCTTCCTCGATGGGTTCCTGAAATTCTTCCCGGCGGCCCGCGTGCACCGGCTCGACGACGCCGCGCACCTGGTGGTGGAAGACGCCCACGAGCGCATCCTGCCCTGGCTGCGGGAGTTTCTGTCGGGCGTCCGGGTATGACCCTTTCCGCCGCCCCCAAGTTCAACGTGGCGTCGTTTCTGCCGCGAGCAGCCGCGCAGTATCCGGACGACGTCGCGCTCATCTACAAGCGGCGCGGCCGCTGGCAGAAAATGACCTTCGCCGAGCTGGAGGCGCTGTCCAACCGCTACGCGCACGGGCTGCTCGGCACAGGTGTGAAGCGCGGCCAGCGGGCCCTGCTCATGGTCAAAAGCGGGCCGGAGTTCGTGGCGCTCACCTTCGCGCTGTTCAAGATCGGCACCATACCGGTGCTGCTCGATCCCGGCATGGGGTTGAAAATGGCGCTCGCCTGCATTCGCCAGCTCGCGCCCGAAGTGTTGATTGCCATTCGGCCGGTGCACGTCATCCGCACGTTGTTTCCAGGGAGCTTCAAATCTCTCAGGCACAACATTTCGGTGGGCGGCCGCTGGTTCGGCGCCACCCGGCTGGAGAAGATCGCGGCGAAGGAGCGCGGCGTCTTCCCACCGGTGGAAACCGACCCCGACAAGGACGCGGCCATCCTGTTCACTTCGGGAAGCACCGGCCCGGCCAAGGGCGTCATGTATCGGCATGCGATTTTCGAGGCGCAGGTTGCGGCGCTGCGGGAAATGTACGCATTTCAGCACGGCGAGGTTGACATGCCAGGGTTCCCGCTGTTTGCCTTGTTTTCCACCGCGCTCGGGGTCACGTGCCTCATCCCGGAGTTGAACCCGAGCCGCCCGGCAAAGTGCGATCCGGCAAAACTGGTGGCCGCCATCCAGCAGTTTTGCGCAACCTCGTGCCAGGGCTCGCCGGCCATCTGGAAGCGCGTCGGCGAGTATTGCGTGAGGAACGGGATCAAGCTGCCCACGCTCAAGCGCGTCCTCACGTTTGGGGCACCCATTTCAGTGGATTTGATCCGCGACTGGCGCGAGAAGATCTTGTCTGGTGAGGCGGACATCCACACGCCGTACGGAGCCACCGAGGCGCTGCCGGTATCGAGCATCGGCGGCCGCGAGATCCTGGCGGAGACCGCGTCGCTGACGGAGCGCGGGTTTGGCACATGCGTTGGCGCGCCGGCACCAGGCATCGAGATTCGAATTATTCGGATCACCGACGAGGCGATCGAAAACTGGAGCGACGATCTGGCGTTGCGCCAGGGAGAGATCGGCGAGATCCTGGTGCGCGGTCCTGTCGTGACCTGGCGTTACGACCGCCAGAAAGAGGCCACCCGGCTGGCGAAAATCCAGGACCAGACGACCATCTGGCACCGCATGGGCGACGTCGGATACTTTGACGACCGCGGGAGGCTCTGGTTCTGCGGGCGCAAGGCGCACCGCATCGACGGCGAAGAAATGTGGTTCTCGGTGTGCGGCGAGGGGATGGTGGACGGGCATCCGGAGGTCGCGCGATCGGCCCTGGTCGGCGTGGGCAAGCGCGGCGCGCAGCAGCCGGTGCTCATCGTCGAGCCGCACGGCGGCAAGATTCCCGGTGGCTCGCAGCGCACGCGGATCGTCAGTGAAGTGCTCGAACGGCTTGCGGCACATCCGCTGTATTCGAAAATCAAGAAGGTGCTTTTCCACCGCGGCTTCCCGGTGGACCCGCGGCACAACGCGAAAATCCATCGCGAAGATCTTGCCCGCTGGGCGGCGAAGTGGACGAACGCCGCACGGTTGGAGAAGCAGGACTACACTTTGCGCAAATGAGAATTCTTGTCACCGGCGCGCGGGGATTTCTTGGCCGCGGCATCGCCGAGCGCCTCATGGAGCGCGGCGAGCAGGTGGCGGTGCTGGTGCGGTCTTCCGATGACGCGCTGGCCAGGCGCGGCGCCGAAATGGTGCTCACCGATCTCGGAGATCGGGACCGCGTGATGGCCGCCTGCGCGGGCCGCGACCTGGTGTACCACGTGGCGGCCAAGGCCGGCATCTGGGGGCCGCGCGAGGAATACTTCCGCTCGAACGTGGAGGGCGCCCGCAATATCCTCGACGGATGCCGCAAGCACAGGGTGCCGCGACTGGTGTACACGTCGTCGCCCAGCGTCACCTTTGACGGCGGCGACGCGGTGAACGCGAACGAGTCGCTTCCCTACCCGTCCCGTTTCGAGAACGATTATTGCCTGACGAAAGCCACCGCGGAACGGGAAATCCTCGAGGCCGGCCGCAAGCGCGAGGTAGCGACCTGCGCAATTCGGCCGCACCTGATCTGGGGTCCGGGCGATCCGCACCTCATCCCGCGCGTGGTGGCGGCGGCCCGCGCGGGTCGACTCATGCAGGTGGGCGACGGCCGCAACCTCGTTGACATTACCTACGTGGACAACGCGGTGGATGCGCACCTCCAGGCCGGCGACGCCTTATCGCTGGATTCCCCCCTGAACGGGCAGCCGTATTTCATCAGCCAGGGCGAGCCGGTGGCGCTCTGGCCGTGGATCAACGGCCTCCTGGAGAAACTGGGCGTGGCGCCCATCAAAAAACAGATCTCGATGGCCGCGGCCCGCCGCATCGGCGCGGTGCTGGAGGGCGCCTACCGGCTGTTGGGCCTCAAGAGCGAGCCGCGCATGACCCGCTTCCTCGCCGCGCAGCTGGGCACCAGCCACTACTACGACATCTCCGCCGCCCGCCGCGACTTCGGCTATGCCCCGCGAGTCGCCAGCGACGAAGGCATGGACCGCCTCATCGCCTGGCTCAAGGCGTCACGCTGAGGTCGCCCACCACACCGTGACACCACACGGCGTGGAGTGTCTGGGGCTGACACCACACAGGGTGGAGTGTCACACGAGCGGGTACAGCACATGCCGCACGGCCGGTCCGACGGCAACATCCCGGCAACAGAATGTTTACACCGGCCCGCCCAGTTCACGAAATCGTTACAAACTTCGTCTGCATGCGGCCGATGCCGGGCTGTCCAACCCCTCAGCCACTTACTCAGCCATTTAGTGGAGGGGATTCCCCCATGCGAATTCGTCGGAACCGTCCGCAGAACGGTCCGGTCCAGCGACCCGTTCGGCAGAATCGGGTTGGGCAGAATCGGGTTGGGCAGAACGCAGGCCAGGGCAATTCCCAGCGCGCCTCTCAGTCGCACGGTGCCTCCGAGGCGGCCCGCGCCAACCGCGCGACCGACCAGTCCCTTGTTCGACCCGAGGAACACCGCGACAGCGGCGTCAAGCACGTCGACGGCGGGGGCGATTCTCTCAAGTCGGGAATGAGCGGATGGCTGAAGCCCTCCGGCGACGAGCAGCCGACCACGCACCGCCCGGACACCGCTCCGTCAGGCGCTCCGGACGACGATGACGCCCAGGCCAGCGGTCAGCCCCCCGAGGAAGCCACCAGCGAAGCCAGCACCGTCGAGCGCTCCCAGGCCGGCCACAGCCGGCCGCCCACCACCGTCGGCGAGGAGAGCGGGGACGCCACAAGTGGCGACACTGCGGACGGCAAGAGGACCGCGGCGTCCGAGCACTCGCCGGAGAGTTTCTACGAGAGCCTCGCGTCCTGGGCACGCGGCGGCTGGCGGGAGAACGGACCGGCATCCCTCGGCGTGGCGCCCACCGGTGGCGCAAGCAGCGGAAATCCGCAGACCGCCGATCAGAATCCTCCGAAGTCTCTGTCCTCGCAGGAAATTGCCGAACGCTTGCTCGCACTGCCCCCGCCGGGCGCAAGGCCGCCGTGGGCGAGATTGGCCAGGGCGTTGGCGACGCGCTGAAAAACGCTAAATCCGCCGATGAGGCCGTTCAATTGATGAACGACTACACCAGCCTGGTGGGCGCGCTCGGCATGGATGCCAGGGACCCGGCCGCCATCGGCCCGCTGATGGATGCGTTCAAGGACCGCGGCCTGCAGGACAAGTTCAAGGACAGCGTGGTTGGCTACCACAACGGGCTCGCGGCCTACATGAGCCACACCACGCAGGTCAGCCCGGGCGGCAATTTCTACACCAGGTACATCAGCGGCACCATGGGGAAGATGCAAGAGTCCGCCGCGGCCCACCACAAATCCACCCAGGATTTCGTAAACCGGGTAAATTCCGGTGCGTACGCCAACAATCCTGAGAAATTCGTGAAGGATTACATGTCCACCCGCACCGATCTGCAAAACCTGCAGAGCGAAGCCGAGGCCTTTGCCCGGGATACCAACGCGGCCGAGGCACCATGAAGACCGTCGCTACCGTGGCGGCCACCATCCCGGCAATTCCCTTCACGTTCGGCGGCTCGGCGGTGGTGGGCCTTTCGACCAGCACGCTGGGCTCGGTGACGGCGGCCGGCATGATCACCGCCGGCAGCGGCGGATCGATGCGCGACGTCTGCACCGACATCACCTCGGCCGCGGTTGGAAACCTGGTCGGCTTCGGCGTCTTTAAAGGCACCGGCCCGGTGATGGGCAAACTGCTCGGGCACGGGGGCGGTTCCGCGGCCAGCGGCGCCCTGAGCGGCTCCGCGGGAAGCCTGGCCAGCGCGCAGTACACGGTAGGCGTGAACGAGCGGAGGCTGTTGTCCGGCGAGGAAGCCCTTACCATCGGCGGCGTTGGGGGCCTCAGCGGCGGCGTCCTGGGCTACGCATTCAGAGGCAAGGCGCCGACCACCGCGGATACGCCGGAGGTGCCTACCGGACGTGGCGGCTCGCGGCCGACGGTGGACGCGCCCGACGCGGCGGCCACTCCACGGCCCACCGCCGACACCGACGCGGCTCCGGTAAAGCCGACCGGCGACGCCGACGCCGTGGCGCCCTCAAAACCTGCCGGCGAGAACGCTGTGGCGCAGCGTCAGGCCGAAAACGCCGAGTACTCCAAAACCCACCTGCAAGAGGACGCCAAAAAGGTCGGCGTGACTGAGAACCCGCTTGAAATGATGCGCAATCATGAGTGTCCACTGTCCTTCGACAGTCCGGAGCAGTTCAATCAATTCCAGAAGGAAGTCACGGACGCCCTGCAAAGGGCCTCGCTGAGCGACGTCACGCTGCGCATGAAGGGAACGTCAACCACGTTCTATTCAGAAAACCCGAAAAAGCCCCTGGGCCATCACTTCGACAAGGATCCCTCGGCTCCAGCCGACGTGGACATCGGCATCGAGAGCCCAGGATTCGTGCAGCAGATGCACGACGCGGGCATGAAGCCGCATCCAGATATTCCCGCTATTTTCAAAACGAGGGACATGATGAAGGTGTTTCCTGAATTGCAGGAGATTGTCGACAAGTGGTCCAATCAGTTGGGACGCGAAGTCAATTTCGTCGGCAGCACAAACCCGGCGAATCCGCCGGCCTCTCCGTCGGACTATGTGTGGTGATCGAGATGAATATTCGCGCAGCTTTAACTCCAATCACCAATGAGGTCCGAAGCGGAGAAGGGAGCCGCCCGAAAATGGGCGATCAGTCATTCGAGAGCCCGCTGGATGTCGAGGAAATGTATGCGGCGCTGAAGGATGACGTGCCGCTCAAATGGACCCGCCACGAAAGCGCTTATCTGGGGGACTACCTCAAAGGCGTTGCGCCCAACGGCTTCCAGGTCCGCCTGGTCAATGCGGACGAGGCACGGGAGCTGACCGAGGGGGCACCCATGACAGCCGCACCAGGGCGCCATCACTACGTGGCGGAGGTCAGGACGCCGAGTGCCGCGCGGGAAGACGAGGGCGACGAATTCTCCGAACTGATCGCCTCGAGGATCCTGCCGGCCGTCAAAGCTGCGAACGTCCGCGACGCGAGCTGACTTAATTCCCGAAAAATTGCTCGGATAAAATGTAATTGGTGGCAAACAGCATCAGCAGGCTGAGCACCACCGCCTGGGTCGTCGAGCGCCCAACGCCGGCCGCGCCGCGCTCGGTGTGGAATCCCTGGTTGCACGCCACCAGGGCAATCTCGCCGCCGAACACCGCCGCCTTGATCAGGCCGGCGGTCACGTCCCATGGCACCAGCGTGGTGGTGATGGAAGAAAAAAAAGTGTCGTAGCTGATGCCGTATTTATTGGCCACGAAGGCACCGCCCACCGTGCCGGCAATCCCGCTGAAAATGCACAGCAGGGGCAGCATGAAGGTGCAGGCGAGAAACCGCGGCACCACCAGGTAGCGCGTCGCGGACACCCCCATGGAGCGGAGCGCGTCGAGCTGCTCGGTAACCTTCATGGTGCCGATCTCAGCGGCCACCGCCGAGCCGGCGCGCCCGGCCAGCACGATGGCCGAGATCATGGGCGCCATCTCGCGGGCCATCACCAGCGCCACGCCACCGCCCGCATACACCGCCACGCCGTAGCGCACCGCGTACTCGGACAGCTGCAGCGCGATGACCATGCCGGTGAACGTGGTGGTCAGCGTGACGATGAACAAGGAGCCGATGCCCAGCAGGTTCATCTGCACCGCGGTCAGGCTCAGCACGAAAACGCCCTTGCCCAGCCAGGACAGGGTTCCAAAGAACAGGGACACCACGTCTCCGAGGAACTCGAAGAGCGCCAGGACGCGCAGACCTATCTGTTCGAGGAGGGTCAGCATCAGCGAGGGTCCTATATTTACCCCGAAGATGGCAAGTCCTCTCGCCCTTCCCCTTGACGAGGTCCACGTCTGGCGCGTGCCGCTTGACGCGCCGCCTGACGTGCTGAGGTTCTGCCGCGCCGCGCTGAGCCCGGACGAGCGGGAACGGGCGGCCCGCTTCAAGGTGCCTGGCCTGGAGGATCGGTTCACGCTCGCGCGCGGCGCCTTGCGCGACGTCCTCGCCCGCTACCTGGGCATCGCCCCGGCCGAGGTGGCCTTCCGCTACGCCGCGCGGGGCAAGCCGTTTCTGGACGTGACCTGGCTGCGCTTCAACCTGTCGCATTCCAACACGCGGGCCCTGGTGGCCGTCGCCCGCGACCGCGACCTCGGGGTGGACATCGAGCGCATCGAGCCGAGCCGCGCGACCGGCGGCATCGCGCAGCGGTTCTTTGCACCCGCCGAAGTGGGCGCGCTCATGCGCCTGCCGGAAGACCAGCGAGTGCACGGATTCTTCAACTGCTGGAGCCGCAAGGAATCCTACATCAAGGCGCTTGGCGAAGGCCTGTACGCCGGCCTGGACGCGTTCGAGGTCAGCCTGGACAGCCCGGCCTGCCTGCTTGCCACCCGGGTGCCCGGGGACCGCGCCGACCGCTGGGATCTGCGCGGCCTCGAAATGGAGGCGGGATACACCGCCGCCGTCTGCGTGGAGGGCGACGACTGGAAGCTGCGCGAGTTCGACTACAAGCCCCTTTGAATGGCCGCCGCGAACTTCTCCGCGCTGACCGGCGAAAAGCGAAAATACAGCGACGGCTCCACCAGCTCCAGCTCGGCCAGCAGCAGCCGGTCTCCCCGCACGAGGTCCACGCGCGCATACAGCAGAGGCTCCTCGACCGCGGCCAGCACCTCGTCGGAAAAACGACGCTCCTCCGCGCCTGGCGTTATGGCGCGGATCTCCGAGCCCCACTCCTCCTGGCTGCGGAACTCGCCGGGGCGGGGAACTTTGCGAATGGCATGGGAAAATTCCCCGGCCAGGTAGGTGAGTGAAATTTCGCCCTCGGTTTCCACGCTTGAGATATAGGGCTGCACCATCACGTCGTGCTCGACGAGCAGCGCGTCAAGCAATGCCTGCCCCGGCTTGCCCGGGCGAACCCGCCAGGTATTTTCCCCGGAGGCGGAAACCCGCGGCTTGATGACCGCATCCTCCAGAACCAGCTCGGCCCGCGAGCCGCGCGAAAGCCACGTCGTGGGGATGGAGGGAAAGCGCCGCAAATACGCTTTGTCAGTGTTCCATTCCACCACCGAGAGGGGATTCCACAAACGGGTCACCGACGCCACGCGCCGCGCCCAGGCCAGGAATTCCTCGCGCCGCCGGTGATAATCCCAGGTCGAGCGGATCAGGCAGGCATCAAACGACGCCCAGTCGACGGCCGGATCATCCCAGACGACAGCCACCGCACGCCCGTTCAGCGCGTCAAGCAGAAGCCGACTGTCGTCGTCCAGCCCCGGCAGCGCCGAGCAGGTCGCAAGGGCGATCCGGCTCAATCCCAGAGCCGGTTCCGCTGCTCCTCGGGACGCGCCATCGGATCGCCCGGCTTCACGTCAAACGCCGCGTGGAACGACGGCAGGTTGGCCAGCGGCCCGAGCACGCGAAACTGCGGCAGGGGGTGCGGATCCGTGCTCAGGATCAAGTGCGCGTATTCCGGGCGAAGATTGGTGGCCCACGACAGCGCGTAGTTCAGGAAAAAACGCTGGTCTGGCGTGAAGCCGTCGTCGGTGCGCGGCGCCGGATCGCCTTCGGTGGCGTTCTTGTACGCCGTCCAGGCCAGCTCCAGGCCGCCCAGGTCGGCGATGGATTCCCCCTTCACGAGCTTTCCGTCGGTGCGCTGCCCGTCGTATACGAACTCGTTGAACTGCCGCTCCACTCCGTCGGCGCGGCGCTTGAACTCGGCCTCGTCGGCCGGCTGCCACCAGTTGCGCAGGTTGCCCTGGGCGTCGAACTGGGCGCCCTCGTCGTCGAATCCGTGGGTCAACTCGTGGCCGATGGTCGCGCCAATGCTACCGTAATTGCTCGCGTCGTCGGCGTTGACATCGAAGTAGGGAGGCTGCAAGATGGCGGCCGGAAAAACGATCTCGTTCTTCAGTGGATGGTAGTAGGCGTTGACCGTGGACGGCGTCATCTCCCACTCGGTGGGGTCGACCGGCTTGCCGATCTTGGCGAGGTTCTCGCGCGCGTGAAAGGCCCGCGCGCGCGCCACGTTTTCGCCGAACAAGCCGCGGTCCACCACCAGTCCGCTGTAATCCTTCCACTTGTCGGGGTAGCCGATTTTCGCCACCATCGTGTCGACCTTGGCGAGCGCTTCCCGTTTGGTTTCCTCGCTCATCCAGCCGGTCACGATCTTCTCGCGCAGCGCACCCTTGATATTCTCCACCATGTCGAGCGCTCTGGCTTTCGCTTCGGCGGAGAAATTCTGCTCAACGAATTTCTGGCCGAGCGCCTCGCCGAGATAATCGTCGGTGTGCTTCACCACCCGCTTCCAGCGCGGCTGCTGGCTCTGCACGCCCTTCAGCGTGCGGCCGGCGAAGTTGAAGTCCTCCTGCTCGAAGTTCGAAGAGAGAAACTCCGCGTTCTCGGTGGCCACGCGCCAGGTGAGGTAGGTTTTCAAATCCTCCAGCGGGGTGTCGCGCAGCAGGCCGTTCATCTTGATGAAGAAGTCCGGCGTGGCCATGTTGATCGACTCGATGTCCGGGCGGCCGATGTTCGCAAAGTACGACTGCCAGTCAAACGATGGGGTCAGTTCCCTGAGCAGGCTCCGGTCCATCGGGTGGTAGAGCGCGTTGGGATCGCGCATCTCGGCGCGCGACAGCGACGCCTCCGCGATTTTCGTCTCCACCCGCAACACCGTCTCCGCCGCCTCGCGCGCCGCGTCCGGCAAGCGCCCCAGCAGGGTGAACATGTTTTCCAGGTGGGAGAGGTATTTTTCGCGGACGTCTTTCTGCGACTCTTCCTGGGACAGGTAGTAATCGCGCTCGGGAAGCGTCAGCCCACCTTGAAACGCCTCGCCGATCACGTTGCGCGAGTCCTTCGCGTCCGGCGTGGCGCCAAAGCTGAACAGCGCGTGCATGCCGTCGGCGTGCATGGCGGCAACGGCGTCCTGCAGGCCGCGGGCGTCCTCGATCCCCGCGATGCGATCCAGCCAGGGCCGGATGGGCGCGGCGCCGGCCTGCTCGATGGCGGCCACGTCCATACCGCTTGCGTAGAAATCGCCGATCTTCTGCTCCGGAGTGGCCACCAGCGGGTTGCGCCGGCCCGCGCTGGCTTCCAGGATGCCGCGCAGCTTTTCCTGGGTCTGCGCCACCAGCTCGGCGTCCACGCCCCAGGACGGCTTGTCGTCGGGGATGGGAGAGCGCGCGATGCGTCCGCCGACGGCGTACTGGTAGAAGTTGTCCTGCGGGCGCACGGTGGGGTCGAGGTTGGTGGGATCGAAGCCGACGGCGCGCGCCGTGGGAGAAGCGGCCGGAGCCAGCGGCGGCGCCGCCGCCCGCCATCCTCTGGGCTCCAGCGCCACGGGCAGTGAGCCCAGCGTGACCGAGTCGGCGGGCACGTACTGAGGCGCGCCGCTGGCGACGCGAGAGCGAAGAATCTCCGGGCTTGACGGAAGGGTGCCGGTGGCACGAAGCTCCATGCGTATCTCCAAGCAGAATCTTTCGCCTGGAGTATACGGCGCGGGCCCGGCCGGCGCGAGATCCGCGAGGTTAACGTTTCGCGACTAAGAGGCGCGCCGCTCCAGTGGCAGGATGGACGGCCGCACGAGGCGGGTCAGCTCCTTCTCCTCGTCGGGAGTCAACCGACACTTCCACCACGCCCACGCCAGGGAGGCGACGATGGTGACTGCAAACCCGAGGTGCATGCACGCTTCGTAAGACATGACTGATTCCTTTGATTGTTCGTCCCTTGAGCGGTCCGACGCCTCCATCTTATCGACGGCTCACCACCCCTGTCCTTCCAGATTTGTAAACATCCCGGAGCGCCATCGCTCAAGTGGCTTCGGATTGCGCCGAAAATGCCATGAAAAAGCGGGAACCCTCTCCAGGCGTGGATTCAAGCCAGATGCGCCCCTCATGCCGCTCCACGATGCGCTTGCAAAGCGCCGGTCCAACACCGTTCCCGACGTAGCGCGCCCGGTCGTACAGGCGCACGAACATTCCGAAAATCCATTCAATCCTCCCGAACCTCGAAAGCCCCCCCGGTGTCATACCTCCGGCCCGGGACGGCTGAATGGAAAATCGGGGTACATCTTGAAATGCGTGGTCCGACAGTGGAGACATTCCATCGAGGAGCTTTGTGGACGATACCCAAATCCTGGAATCCCTCACGCGCTTCACCCGCTTTTACCGACGGCAGCGCACGCTGCTGGCGGTGGGCCGCGCCTCCCTCTGGGGCGCGCTGCTCAGCCTGCTCGCCGCGCTGGGCGCGAAGGGCTGCGGCATCGAGTGGCCGGAGACTGCCATCACGCTCGCGCCCGCGCTACTCGTGCCCGGCGGCGTGGCGCTCGCCTGGTGGCTGCGACCCATCCCCACCATGGACGTGGCGCGCGCCGTAGACCGCATCGGAGGCCTGCACGAGCGCGCGGCCACCGCGCTGGAGTGGATCGGCGGGCGCCGCCCGCAAACGCTCATGGCCCGTGCCCAGCTGCGCGACGCCTCGGCGGCGCTGCGGGGGATGTCGCCGAAGGCCGCCTTCCCGCTCACCTGGCCGCGTCGCTGGTGGCTCACGCCGCTGGTGCTGCTGGGGTGCGTCGGGCTGTACGCGCTCCCGGAGTGGAACCTCTTTCCCGACACCCTGGACCGCGCCGAGCGCGACGCCCTGCGCGCGCAGCTGGCCCAGATATCCACCCGCGCCGAGGAGCTGAAGCCGGCCAGCGTTCCGCCTCCGCTGGCTCCACAGCTTGCGCGGCTGCAGTCCGAGCTGAAGGCGCTTTCCCGGGACCTGCAGGGCGGCCGCGTCAAGCGCCGCGAAGCGCTGGCCCGGGTGGCGGCAGCCCGCGAGCAGGCCCGCCAGGCGCTGGAGGCGTCGCGGGGGATGGCGCGCCGCAATCCCGGCCCCGGACAGTCGGGAGCGCAATCCGACCAGCGCGAGCAGGCGGGAAACGAGAGCCCGCGCGCGGCGGCCGCGCGTCTGCGCGCCATGGCGGAACGGCTGCGCAAGAAGCCAGGGCCTACCGACAAGCAGCGCGAGGAAATGCGTCGCGCCCTGGATCGGATGGCAAAGGCCGCGGACAATCCGGAGGCCGCGCGCAAGGCGATGGAGTCGGCGGCGCGCCAGATGAAATCGTTTGCCGACATG
>VGFD01000062.1 GCA_016868975.1 Armatimonadota bacterium
GGGGGGGTCCAGGGGGCGCCGAAGGCGACTCCCCCTGGGTCAGATCCCCGGGGGGGTCCAGGGGGCGCCGAAGGCGACTCCCCCTGGGTCAGATCCGAGAGAGGAGATGCGCATGCAGGTGACCCCGGCGAATGCCTCCGACTACGTGCGGCGTCTCCATTCCGGCCAGCCTGTGGAGGGCGACGCGCGCGACGCCCGCGAGTCCCGGCGACTGCTGGAGTCGTTCGCGGAGATCACCGGCGACGACGCGGATGCTCGCGAGGACCTCGTTTTCCTGTTGCAGCAGCGCGCTCAGGATGAGAAGGTGCGCGACCTGGGCGACGACTTCAAGACCCTGCTGCTGGCCGCCGACGGCATGCGCTCGCCCGCGGTCCGCGACGGCTTCCAGTTCGCGCGCGGCGGGCCCGACCCGGAACGCTCGATCAAGCTGTTCGAGAAGCTCCTGGAGCGCTCCGACGCCGACGCCACGGCCGCCCTCGCGCACCTGAAGGCCATCCACGCGGTGGCCACCACGCCCGACCAGCTCAAGACCGTTGGCAAGCAGTACCTGGCGCTCCTCGAAGAGGCCGAGCCCGGCTCCCGTCCCGCGCTGGCCGCCATCTTCGGCGCGCTCAAGCCCGATGAGGCGCCCCGCTTCACGCGCCTGCTCAAGGTCAGCGGCGACGTGGGGCTTGCCGCCGCGGACCTCAAGGCCGCCACCGACGACGACCGGACCGACCTGCTGGCGCGGCTTCGCGAGGAAGGCGACCGCTCGCCGGGCGCCGCCCAGGCGCTTCCCAATCTCGCCGCAGAGTCCGACCCGGAGCGCCGCGCCGCACGCCAGGACGCTTTCCTGCGCCTGCTGGCCGCGGAAGGGAGCGCGGCGCGGGCCAGCGAGGATCTCACCTGGATCCTCGCCGACACGAAGGGCGACGTGCGCGGCGCCACCGAGCGGCTGCTGCACGTCCTGGGGAAGGTCGACGGGGGCAAGCCCCAGACCGCGCGCGAGCTGTTCAACGTGGTCCAGAAGCACGTAGAGGCCGAGCCGCAGGGATGGCTCGCGCGTACCCTGGGCCTGCGTCACCAGGCCGATAAGGCCCTGGCAACCCTGCTGGCCATCGAGCGCAATCCCGGCCAGGCGGCGGTCCACCTCAAGGCGGTGGACGCCGGCTGCGCGAAAGGTGAGACGCTTTCCGAAGCGATGGCGCGCTACCGCAAGATCATGATGTTGGACGAGCTGGAGCGTCCGGACGACGCGCGGGCCGCCTTCACCGCCCTTTCGACGGTGCCGGCCAGCGGAGACCAGGGCTACGACGCCCGCTGGGATGGTTTCCAGGACCTGCTGGAAACCACGAAGACCATTTCCGGCGCGGTTACTGTGTGGAACGTGATGGCGCAGGCCACTACCCCGGAGGAGTTGGAGCGCCGCCAGCAGGCCTTCCACGCCACGCTGGCCCAGGAGAATAAAAACGTTTCGGACGCGCTGCGCGTCTTCCAGAGCGCGGCCGAGGGATTGAGCGGCGCTGACCGCATGGACGAGGCCCTCGAAGTGCTCCACGGGTTGCGCGCCAGCGGGTCGGTGGACGCCGCGGTGAATTCGTATGGCAAGGCACTGGCCTGGCGCCATCTCCCGGGAAATCCCCACTCGGATGTGAAATCGTTGGCACGCTTCTTGCACGGGATATTTTCCCGGGCGGAAACCAGCATCAGCGAGATCGTGCAGCGCATCCAGACCCCGCTGGACGGCGAAACCCTTTTCCAGCGCGCCGACCTGCTCAACGACCTGCTGGCGACCATGGGCGGGCGCGGCGCCGTCGCGGAATTCGACTGGATGGCGAAAGCCTTCGCCGGCGACGATTTCATGGAGACCGCCAGGGCCTACGCGATTTTGCAGACTTCAGTGCGCGGCGCTCGTGGCGCCGCGGCGCGCGACATCTGCGCGTGGCTGGAGCAAAAAAAGCGGGACGACGAGCGCTTCAAGGACGTCCCGCTCGCCGACATGATGCAGAAAATGGCCCAGTTGCTGCTGCTCAACAGCGACCTGGAGGCCGCGCGCAGTAATTTCCTCAAGCAAGAAGTCAAGGCCGGCACCGTAGAGAAAGGCGAGGAGGAAGTCGTTATCGGCGGCATACGCGTGCCTCGCAAAAAGGAGGCAGTTTCCCAGTGAACGCCATTTCCATTCCCCTGGCGAGCACGCCGTACAGCGAGCGCAAGATGCGCGCCGCGCTGCACCTCGCGCCCCGCATCGCGGTGGCCACCGCGGACGCCTACGTATCCACCGTGACCGCGGCGGCGGTGCCCCTGGCGAGCGCGCAGCCGCTGGTGGCCGGCGCGTTCGGCCAGCAATTGACCAGCACCGCGCAGGCGGTGGGCGGCGCGCTGCCCCTCGTGAACGGGCTGCTGGTCGCCGGCCACGCAATTTCCGCGGCGGTTTTGTTTTTTGGCGACGGTCCCTACAACGCCAGCGAGGCCTATCACAAGGCCCGCAAGGTGATGGGCGTGGGCGAGCTGATCACCGCGGTCGGCTACGTCGGACAGGCCTGCGGCTTCGGTCTGTGGGCCCTGCCGGTGACCGCCATTGGCATCGCGACCACCGTCGTCGGACAATATTCCGAGTCCCGTAATCTGTAGGAGAGAAACTGACCATGCTTGGAGTAAACGTACTCGCCAATAATAACAATTACGCGCAGCAGGCGCGCGACGCGAAGCTCAACAAGATGCCGCGGCTGGCGTTCGAAGCCCTCGACGTCTACGTGGCCGGCGCCCGCTCCCTGGCGGAGCTGGGTGAAACCGCCAGCGGCGTGCTGCAGGTGGGCTGCGGCGTGATGGCCGCGGGCCACGCGATTTACGGCATCACCCGGCTGCTGTGCCGCGCGGACAGCCAGGACCACAGCGAGAAGCTGCGCTACAGCGCGATGGCCGTCGGCGAGTTCATCAGCGCGGCTGGCTTCGTGGGCCTCACCGCGGGGATGGGCGTGTGGGCCCTCCCGCTGCTGGGCATCGGCCTGGCCACCACCAATTTTGCGCAGTACGCGTAGAGGAGAATGACGATGATTGCCAACGTTGCACGCCCCACGCCCCTTGCCACCTACGCGTGGGATCAAGATACCAAGAATCGCGTGATGGCCACCGTGCCGCACGTGGCGCTGGCCACCGCCGATGCGTACGCGGCGGCCAGCGTGACCATCCTCCCCCCGGCCGGCGCGTTCGAGGTCGTCACCCCGTGGATCGGCGGCGTGGCGGCGGTGGCCCATGGGATCTACGGCGCCAGCCAGGTCTTCTCGGATTCCTACGACCGCTCGGCGCTCATGACGGCGCGCGGCTGCGGCCACCTGATCACCGCGGCCGGCTTCGCCACGCTGGCCTTCGGGCTGGGCGCCTACGCCCTTCCCATCATTGCCATCGGCGAGACGACCCGCATCGCGGCCACGCTGGTGGGCAGGGAGCGCTGAGCCCGTGTTGAAGACACCGGCGTTAAAACCCATGGAGGCAGGTTGCGGAGCGGCTGTCAAGACGGTGGGGGCGCCGGCTCGTGCCTGAAATTATTCCGGTGGAACCTGCAGGTATGGTCGATCTGGTCTGGGACGATCTCCTTGAGCGCTTCATGTTCGCCCAGCGGAGCCGCCTTTCTGACCCCACTTTCGAGCGTTACGCGCGTGTCACGCTGCTGCTGCGCCTCTACTTGCGCGGCAACGGGCATTGGACGCGCACGGTTCCGCGCGGGGAGAGCTTCAAGCGCCTGGCCGAGGACTTCCACGACAAGTTCATGGTGGAGCGCTACCACGCGACGCGGAGCATCCTCAGCATGGTCAAGACCGTGATGCGGCGCCTGGGCCGCTTCGTCGAGGAGCTGCCGCGGACGGTCCGTCCCAAGGCCCCGCCCAAGAAGTCGGCCGCACGGCGCAAGGTGAGCCCCGAGGTGACCGACGCGGTGCACCTCCACAGGTGCCTGAGCGAGTACCTTGCCAACGTCTTGCAGACCGAGACGGTGCGCCCCGCTCGGGATAATTTCACCATCACCCGCGTCGAGCCCGGTCAATTGTGGCTGGAGGGAACGTCCAGCGGCCAGATGCTGGGCCCGGTCTCGGTCCCCGAGGAGGTCAGCGACCTCTGCCGCGTGGGCTGGGATATCGGCTGCGTGGTCGGCCGCACCTTCGGCGGCTGGCGGCTGATGGAAGTGTGGAGCGTGTCAACCTGACCGCGTGCCGCGGCTGACACCCCGCACAGTAGCGTATCATCCACGGACACCGCGCACAGTAGCGTATCATCCACGGACACCGCGCACAGTAGCGTATCATCCACGGACACCGCGCACAGTAGCGTATCAGCCACGGACACCGCGCACAGTAGCGTGTCGCCACGGACACCGCGCACAGTAGCGTATCAGCCACGGACACCGCGCACAGTAGCGTGTCGCCACGGACACCGCGCAGAGTAGCCTGACCGACGCTAACCGCGGGCTTGCTTTAAGACTTCTTCCGCGGTCCGCAAGGCGAGCGCGGCGAGGGTGAGGGTGGGATTTCCGGTGCCCACCGTCGGAAATACCCCGCTGCCCAGCAGGTAGAGATTCGGATGATCGTGCGCGCGGCCGTGCGAGTCCACCACGCTGGTCCTGGGATCGGTGCCCATGCGGTGGGTGCCCATGATGTGGCCGGCGCCCTGGTAGGTGTCCTCGTGCGCAATCTCGGTGCTCTTCATCGCCTTGAAAACCTTCTCGTGGAACGCGCGCGCGGTTTTCAGGCCGGCCAGGGTGTACTCGTCGACCTGGTAATTAATTTGCGGGCGGGGAATTCCGATGGCGTCCGGCTTGTCAAAGGCCGGCACCACGCGATTGTCCGGCGAGGGCAACTGCTCGACCAGGCTGGCCAGCCGAAACTGCCGCGCGACTTTGTCGCGCAGCGCGTCGATCAGCGCCGGGCCGCGGACGCCGCGGGCCAGGAAGCCGGGCACCAGGGCCGAGGGAGCGCCCACCGGCCAGGTCCAGCCGTCGTTGCCAATTTCCACGCGAAATGCGCCCTGCGTCTTGCGGAAAGGGCCGTCGCGGTGCATGGGAATTCCCGACGTCGTCAGTGGCGAGCGCAGCGGATAAATCGGCTCGCCGCACAGCGCCCAGCTGAGCTGGGTGGGATGATCCATCAAGTTTCGGCCTACTTGATCGCTGCGGTTGGCCACTCCGGCCGGCAATTGTTCGGTGCGCGACATCAGCAACAACTTCGGGGTCTCGATCGCGTGCGCCGCAAGGGCGTAGATGCGCGCCGTGGCGCGCTCCTCGCTGCCGTCCGGGCGCTTGTAGCGGATGCCGGTCACCTGGCCGGCGGCATCCACTTCCACAAAGCAAGCGACCGCATTTTCGATCAGCCGCGCGCCGGCCTTCTCCGCCATCGCCACGTGTACCGAGGCGTCGTACTTTGCGCCGATGGGGCAGATGGGAATGCAGTTCGCGCTGCCGCAGCAGGCCGGGCGATCTTGAAATTGCACTGAATTGCGCGCCTGCGGCGTGGGGTACACCTTGATGCCCAGCGGCGCAAGGGCGGCGCTCATCTTCTGATCGAGGTAAGACGGCTTGATCGGCGGCAGCGGAAAATCGGAATCTCGGGGCGCGAAGTGATCCTTGAAGTCGCCGGCCACCCCGAGCTGGGCTTCGGCTTTTTCGTACCACGGCTCCAGCTCGTCAAAAGTAACCGGCCAGTCCAGCCCGATGCCGTAACGTGTTTTCATGCGCATGTCGCTGGGCAGGAGCCGGATGCTGGTCCCCAGCCAATGCCAGGTCGTGCCGCCGACGCAGCGCTCGTAGGTGCTGGCGAATTTGTCCGGGCCCGACTGGACGTAATAGGAATTGAGGTCGCCAACCACCGGACGCGGCGCATACGCGGTGCTCTCATACGGCGAGTCGGGGGTCTTTGCCACCGCGCCGCGGAAGCGCTCCAGGGCGTCTTCCCGTTTTACGCGCGGGCCGGCTTCGAGCACGGTCACTTTCAAGCCGGCTTCGGCGAGGCGCCAGGCAAGCATCGCGCCGGCCACCCCGGCGCCCACGATCAGGACGTCGTCAGCCATGGGCCGATCCCGGCACGAACGGCTTTTCCCACCATGCCCCGTGGCACCAGGACTTCGCGGTGGTGAAGCCCAGCGTGGTCCAGCCCAGGGCGTTGTGAAAGGTGGCCACGGCGGGACCCGACGCGGTTTGATACACCCCGCTGTACCAGCACGTGATCACGGCGTCGGCCGTCTTCGCGGTATCCGGATCGCTGAAAATCCCGCTCTGCTCCAGCTCGGCAAAGCTGGCCGGGGGCGCTTGCTTCCACATTCCGCTCTTGTGGTACAGGCGCGAGAGCGCCGCCGCGCTCGGCGGGCTGGCGTTGAACGCCTGCAGGTACACCTGCCCGGTATCCGACAGACTGGTGAGCGGCTGCGCGGTCAGCCCGCGCGACAGCGTCATGAAGTCGTCGAGCGTAATCGGCGTCGGGGAAAAGAAGGAGCACCCCAGCGCGGCGCCAGCGAGGCCGGTCAGGGAGATCAAGAAGGAGCGCCGGGTCCAGTTCACGGGACACCCGGATTCGAGCTTCCAGTCGCATTCCCCCTTCGCCCAGCCGTGGACCCGTGGGTCGCGGGAGGAAATGAGAATGACGCGGAGCAATGAACTCCACTCGTCGCACAATCCCGGGGGTTCGCATGGATTGTTCCACCGGCATGGAGCGGCGAGGTAATCGAGGAATTTCGCCGGCGTGAAATCAACGCGTGCAGCCAACTGGGCGCTGGCACTCCTGGTCCTGGTCAATCTGGTCCTGGCGTTGCGCGCCTGGATTCTATCCCCATCGCCAGCGCCGCCCGGCATGGTGTACGTGCCGGGCGGATCGTTCTGGATGGGCGGCGACGAGTCCGTGCTGGACGCCCCCCGCCGCGTGGTGACACTTCCTCCCTTCTTTATCGATCAGAACCTGGTCACCGCGGCGGAATATCACGCGTTTGCGGCCGCCACCGGTCGGGGCCCGCTCAGCAGCGGCGTCGAGGAAATTCTGCGCGCGGACGCGCCGGTCATCGGCGTGACCTGGGAAGAGGCTCGCGCCTACGCGGCCTGGAAGGGGAAGCGGCTGCCCACCGAGGCCGAGTGGGAGAAGGCCGCGCGTGGCATCGACGGGCGTACCTGGCCCTGGGGCAACGCCTACGATCCGGCGCGCGTCTCGCCGCCCGTCAACGCGCTGCCGCGGGCCGGCAGCAGGCCCGGCGGCGCCTCTCCCTATCAGGCGCTGGACATGGTCGGCACGATATTCCAGTGGACGGCGGATCGATTTCCGGCGCCGTCTGCGCACTTCGGATTTCTGCCGGCCGACGTAAAGGAAGCCTACTATGTGGTCAAGGGCGGCTGCTTTCTGCCATTCAAGGACTGGATGCGGCCCTCGTCGTTCTATCCCAAGCGTGGCGACTCCGGGAGCCCGTTGCTCGGCTTCCGCTGCGCCCAGGACGCGCCCCGCGCCGAGGGCCCGAGGGAGCGGCTGCGCGCCTGGATGACGGCGCATCCCACGCCGTCCGAGGACGCCTGGACCGGCGATCGGGCGCGCGACGCGAGGCTCTTCGACCTCCGTTCGCGGTCCGGCGAAACCGCCTCCGAGGGGGGCATCATCATCACGCGGCGGGCCTCCGACTCCCTTGAAGCCCTCCGCCAGATCCTGGAAGGTGGATTGAGCTTCTTCCCCGGGCGCACTGCGGAGTCCGATGAGTACGGGGATTTCATGAAATTGCGGGAAGGCGACCGGGTGGCCGACATCGGCTGCGGCACCGGCTGGTTCAGCATCGCGTTCGCTCGCCGGGTGGGTCCGCGGGGCCGCGCCTACGCGGTGGACATCAACCCCGGCGTTCTGCCCTTCGTGGAGGAGGTCGCGCGCGCCTGGGGTGTGAACAACGTGGTCACCGTGTGCTCGAGGTTCGACGACATCTGCCTTCCGCCCGAGTCAGTCAACCATGTTTTCCTGTTTCCGACGTACCACTATATCATCGACAACACGGTGCCTCCTTTCGGCGACCGCTATCGCAAGGTCGCCGTCCCCTTCCTGGCCAGCGTGCGGCGTGCCCTGGTCCGCGGCGGCCACGCGGAAGTCTTCAACGAGCCCGAGGACATCGCGCCGGAGCGGGTGAGAGCGCAATTTCAAGCCAATGGCTTCCGCCTTGTCGAAGAAAAGCCGTCACAAGGCAAAGGCCACCAGTTCTACATGCGGTTCGAGAAGATCTGAGCGCGGACGCGTTTCAAATTGTAAGAAATACGGCGAGGAACCCGTTCCCGGACCCGCCTTGAGGTCGCCGGTCGCGACTACTCGCGCTCCAACAGATAGATCTTGCAGTGTCCGGTGTCCTCGTTGTCGATCCAGAACCACGTAACGGTGCGGCCGTCATCGGAGATGGAGGGACGGGCGTTGAGACCGTCGGCCCCGGTGGTGATCTGCACCGACTGTTCGCCGTCCTTGAGGAAGATCTGCGTATCGGCCGGCGCGCCGTTGCGGAAGTCGAAGTTGGTCCAGGCGACGACGCTGCCGTCCGCGTTGACGGCTGGACCGCTCTCGCTCACCTTGTCCAGGTCCGCTACCGGCCGCACGCGCAGGCCGTCCTGGATGTAGAGGCCTTCTGCGTCCTCGCCGATGTCCGTGAAGATGACCTTGCTGCCGTCATCCGTGACCGCGAAAGGGCCCTGGTAGGCCTGTCCGGTGACCACCGGCTTGATTGTGCCACTGCGGTCCCGCATCCAGATGTTGGAGCCGTCCTCCGCCGTGTCGTCGCGCCAGAAGATGCAACTCCCGTCGTCGTTGACCTCGGGGAATTCCTGGTTGCCCGGCGAATCGGTGACCGTCTCCACCCGGCCGTCGCGCCAGGCGCGGATGTCCCACCCGCCCCAGTCGCCATTGTGGTCGTCGTCCCAGACGATGGTCTTGCCGTCGCCGCTGATGGCAACCGAGTACTCGTTGCCGGGGCCCGCGGAGATGACCCGCTCCGTCCCCTCAATGTTGGCGACCACGTCGAAATTGCCGTTCTTGTCGCGCCGCGTCCACGCCACCGTGTTGCCGTCGTCGGACACCACCGGGTGCACGTCGGCCAGGGTATTGTGCGTGAGCTGGTCGACCTTTCCGTCGCGCCAGCGTAAGATCTCCATGTTCCCATCGACGAGTTGGTCCCACACGACGGTCTTGCCGTCCCCGCTCACCTGCGGTGGCCCTACCCGGCCCTCGGCCAGAAGCCTCAACGTGCCCTGCACGGACGGATGCAACGGACTGTTCTGCATGGCTGTCCCTCCTTCTCCTGGGAGAGAGCCTACCACGACAGGCCACCTTCTTTGTTACGCCGGTGTAACGTTCTGGACGTGCCGGAGGGACCTGGCCCTCAGAAGCCGTCGCGCAGGCCCTCCAGTCCCCGACCGACCGCCTGGGCGGCGCCGCTCGCAAAGCCCGCCAGGGGCTTACGGAACTTGTAGCCGTACTTGATGCCCTGGGCGACGCCGGCCACGCCCAGCGCGACACCCGCGGCGGGCAGTCCCACGATCGTGCCCGTGCTGGTGGCCGCGACACCCAGCGCGATGCCCGTCACCACGCGGACCAGGCCGCCGCCATGGGCGTCGCGCAGCGCGCTGAGCTGGCGCGCTCGGCGGGGGTCGGCGTGGCGCAGGTGCGCCTCGGCAACCACCGCAACGTTCTCGACCCCGTCGACGCGCGCGCGTTGAACGGCCTCCTGGAGCGCAGCGCGCGGACCCACGGCGTGCCCGTCGGCCTGCTCAAGGCCGTGGCCTGGAAGGAGAGCACCTGGGACCATGAGGCGCTCTCCTTCGACGGGCAGCACGGCAAGGGGCTGATGCAGATCGACGACCGCTTCCACTCCTTCGCCAGCACCCGCGCGGCCTTCGACCCGGCCGCCAGCGCCGACTACGGGGCCCGTTACTTGAGCGAGCTGCGGCAGCAGCACGGCTCGTGGGACGCGGCCCTGGCCGCCTACAACGGGAGCTGGACCTATGTCACTCGGGTCCGCCAGATCGAGGCCGCCCAGCCCTGGCATGCCCGACTGGCCCAGGAGCGCGCGCAGACCTGAGCTCGCCGCCCTTCAGCGCGGGTCGTTCGGCAGGTTTGCCTTTACGGCGGATGTCCGCGCGGGGGTTCAGGCACCCGCCCGATGCGACCGGTGAGGTTCTCCTACAGGTGTACGCGTGCCCGCACGATCGGCCGGGCCTCGACCGGGCGGTCGGTCGTGCCCTGCACCTGCAGGCCGGCCTCGATGTCGAGCTTCGCGCTCTTGCCGAAGGCCTTCAGCGTCACTGGTTTGCTGGCGCCGGTGAAGGCGCGATAATAGGGCCGCGTTTCGTTGCTTGCGAAATTGTGCTGCACGCCCTCTTCGAGCTCGATGCGCAGCTTGGAGCCTTCTCCGAGCCACCTCTGCGCGATGGTTTCGTTGTCGAAGCGCTGCAGCGCGCGGGCATAGGTCACCGGGGTGTCGCTCAGAAAGTCGTGCGAGGCGCCGACATTGAAATCGTAGGTCTGTTTCCACTCGCTGCCGGCGCGCTGGTACTGGCGGAACAGCTCCATGCGGGGCCCCGCGAACTGGGTGTCGAGGTTGTCCGGCGAGATGCCCTTTAAGTTCAGCTTCGCGCCCGCGCCCAGTTCGCGGCGGGCGAGGACTTCAGCGCGCACGCCCTGCACCCGGTCCCATTCCCCCACCTGGTCCTTGCGGTCGAGCGAGCCGCGTAGCAGCGACGCCTCGGCGCGGGCGCCGGCTCCCCATCGGTTCACGCGCAGCGTGAGGTGCGGCTCCACCTTGAAGGAGAGGGGGTCGAACTTCCACTGGTACGCGCCAAGGGTGCCGCCTGTCTCGTAGCGGGCCAGCGTGTTGTCGTTGAGGGTGTCGTTGATTTTCTTCGTGTAGCCGTCCATCTTCCCGCGCAGTCCCTGGAAGCCGTCGTTGAAGTCGCGGGCGCGCTGCTCGATGGGGTCGTACCATGGAACGTCCTGCTTGCGCTCGCCGGACGCGGATACTTCGCTGGATTCCTGGTTTTGCTCTTCCTTCTCACGGTCGCGGACGGCGGCTTCGATGCCGCTCAGCGGCTCCGGCTCCGGGAGAACCGTGGAGACGCTGGTGTCCGGGCCTGGCAGCACGTCGTAGGCGGTGGCCATGGAAGGAAGCGCGATCAAGACCAGCGACATTGCCATGGCGGCGCCGGTCCTGGAGGGTGAAGACAGTTCGCTGGATGCGGTGACCGAGGTTGCGTCGGTGATCGCCGACGGCTCGGCGGTTCCGGGCAAAGGCCGACGATCGGCCACGGCCCATGGCGACGCGACACCTCGAATCAAAGTTCCTGTCCCAGCGGCAGCAATCAACGACACCATAAAAATCCCCTCGCATGGAGCATAGCGAAAGCGGTCCACCCGAGGGTTGCGAAGTTGTTACAGTTCCGGGACCCCGGCGGGGTTGTCGTCGTCCTTCTCGCCCTTGCGCAGGTGGTCGGCCAGTGCCGCGAAGAGCCGGGCCCGCAAGGTGTGCTCCGCATGGCTTCTCTCGTGAATGGTCTTGAGGGCGCCGCGCTTCTGCGCATCGGCCAGCGCCGGCTGCAGCTTCCTTTCAAAGGCCCGGGTGACCTCGGCGACGTCCCTCGAGCTCTCGATTCGGCCCGAGGGGGACAGGGCTTCGGGTCCTTTCTCCCCGACGATGCCCTGGTGCATCTGTTCCTCAATCCGGGTCAGCTCGGCGATGCGCTCCGGGTCAATGTTCCTGCCGGCCTCCTGGGCCTTCTGGAGTTCCTGCTCGTACTGCTCCTGGCACTCCTCATCCGGGTGCCTGGGATGGTCGCAGGGCGGCTGGGTGCCGAAGAGCACCTGCTGCAGCAGGGCCGGCGGAATGCAGCCTTGCTGGCTCATCAGCATCAGGAGTATCCTCATCTGGAGCTGCATCTGCTGGTACATCAAGAGCGCCATCATCAGGGACATGGGCTGCCGCCGCTGCATCATCCCTATGGCCATCGGATCCATTGCCCCACCGAAGAGCATGCTCATCGCCGGATCGAATTGCGGGAAGCGGCACTGGTCAATGCTCATCACCGTCACGTTCAGGTAGGCGGTGAGCTGCATGAATTGCGGCCCGGAAAGGGTTTGCGCCATCTCCAGGTCGGCCGCGATCTGATTGAGGCGGGCCGGCGCGATGAAGCGCGCCTGACCGATCGGGCTGAGGTCACTGTAGGGAGCGCCGCCGATTGCGTCCATGGTGGGCGCGTCCTTTCGTGGAGCCTTGTTGAACTTAACTTACCGCCTGGGCGGCGCAAAGTGAAGGGTGCAATATGAATAATTTGTAAATATTTTGTTACGGTCATGTAAACGCAGCCATGGAAGTGCCATTTCACCTGGTAAAAAACTTGAGTTTATCGACACTTGTTACTGCTTATATAGGCCTTCATCACGCGGTTGGGCGCGCGGATACTCTAGCGACTTCCGGGCTGTCCGCGCCCCAGTTCACCACGCTGCGGAAGGCGCCGTCGGCAAAGGGCAGCCGGTCTTGATGCGCCACCACGAGCAGCGGATTCTGCCGGCGGACTTTGATGAGCGCGGCGACGTCCTCGTGGCAGAAGACCGCGGACGGCACTGCCTGCAAGAAGCGGGCCGGGGCCGATCCCAGCACCAGCAGACTGGCCTGCTTGCTCTCGAAGTCGCCGGCCCGCAGCATGCCATCCGCCCGCCGCGCTTCGCGCAGGGCCTCCCGCCAGTCGTCGCCGTAGCGAATCCGTGACAGGCGGCGCAGGGCGCGCCCGTACGACATCCCAAAACTGACCACGCGGAGGTTGGACGCCCCCGCGCCGCGCGGCTTGTAGTAGATGGGAAGCTCGCGGACATCCCACCCGGAGAGCCAGGTGCGCACCAACGCCTCGACGAGGATTTCGAAGTCGCGGCCTTCGAGCGGCAAGGACCTCAGCATCGCGGTGCGATACAACCGGTAGCCGCTGGACAGATCGCGCACCGGCACGCGCAGCACGGCGCGGAAGACTCCGTTCATGAAGTGGCTGAGGCCGCGCCGAAACGGCGTCATGTCGGCGCGCGAGCCCTGCATGTAACGCGACCCGACGACGAGATCGGCCGTCTCGCGCTCGCGCCAGAGCACGCGTAAGGTGCCTGGATCGTGCGAAAGATCCGCGTCCATGGTGACCGTGAAGCGGCCGCGGCACTCGACGATGCCTTCCCGGAAGGCGTTCGCATAGCCGCGCGCGCGCTGCTGGTACACGCGGGCGCCGCTGGACTCGGCCACCGCCACCGTGTCGTCGCGCGAGCCGCCGTCCACCACCAGAATTTCGTGGCGGCAGCCCAGGTCGGCCAGCACGGGGAGCAGCACGGGAAAGAGGCGGCGCAGGTTGTTGGCCTCGTTGTAGGCCAGGATGAGCACGGTGAGATCCAGCGCGGGCGGAGGGGGAGCCGGCGGCGGGTCGAGCAGCATGAGCGGAATTCCGTCGCGGACCGGGTACGGCCGCTCGCAGCCCTGGCAGATCAGCCCGCCGTCTTCCTCGCGAAGCGGGGCGCGGCACCTGGGACACGCGAGACGCTCCAACAGGCTGCGCCATGCGCAATCGAGGATCATGCGGGCCGGGGGTTCGACGCGCGGGTGCAGGATCCCGTTCAAGTTCCGGCGGAGTGCAGGGCGTGCCGGATACGCTTCGCAGACTGCTCGCGGGGTGCGCCGCGGGCCTCGTGGCCGTGGCCGCACTTTCGTTGTCCAACGGATTCGTGGCGCTGTCAGTGCCCGCGGCGGGCCTGCTGTTCACGGCGGGAATGGCCGGGGCCATTGCCTCGATGGCCGCGTCCGGCGGTCGCCCCGGCCTGGTGTGCGCCTGCGTGGCGGGGATCCTGGCCGCCGTGCTCAGCGGCCCGAATCCTTCCCTGGAGGTGGAGTTCGGCATTGACCGGTTCCTGCTGCTGCCCTTGCAGAAGGCACACCTCGCAGCGCTGCCGTCTTTGCCCGAGCGCATGCTGCTGGCGCTCGGGGCCGCGGCGGTGGGCGGGTTCGTCCACGGGCGGATGGCCGCGCGCGCGATGCTGGCCGCGCTCATCGTCAGCTTTCTGGTCGCGGCGGCATACACCAATCCCGGCGTCATCGGCGAGGCCAGCACGCCGCCCCGCCCTGGCGAATACGTCGCGGACGGCTTCCTGTTTCTGCGACTGCACGACCTGATGCGCGAGGGGCGCGGGTTCTATCCCGCATTTCATGACGCGTACGTGCAGCGCAAGGGCGAGACGGGCACGCCCTCCAACCGCTTCAACTGGCGCCCGCCGACGCTGTTCTGGCTGTGGCTGGCCATCCCCGGCGGCGGCACTGGCCTGCTGATCGCCTTCTGGCTGCTGGCCGCGGCGGCTCTGTGGGCGGCGTGGGCATTCGCGCGCGCCTACGTCGACGAGGCGGTGGCCTTGCTCGGCCCGTGCCTGCTGGGCGCCTATTACCTCTACGGCGCGTGCAGCATCTGGTTTCCCACCCAGGAGTACTGGGCTTCGTTCATGCTCATCGGGGGATTGTGCGCGCTCGCCTCAAAGCGCGAGTGGCTCACCGCACTGCTCTGGCCGCTGGCAGCGGCGTGTCGTGAGCAGTTCGTGATGGTGGGGCCCCTGCTGGTCCTGCTGGGGATGCGCTCAAGCGGCCGAATGCGTGTTGCGGCGGGCGCCGCCGTGGGCGCGGTGGTGGCCTTGTACCTGGTCCACTACGCGGTCTCCGCGCCCTACGTGAGCCCGGCCTCGGCGGGCCTGAACGCGTGGCGCAGCGCGGGGCCAGAGTTTCTGTACCATTGCTTGCAGTTCGGCACGGTCTTCCTGGCGGGCCGGGCATGGATCTTGTTTCCGCTGCTTGCCGCCGGACTGCTGGGCGCCCTGCTCATCCCCGCGCCCACGCCGCGCATGCTGGCGGTGGGGGCCATCGTGCTTGCCATCGGCGGCCTGCTGGTCATCGGCCAGCGCGAGCGCTTCTACTGGGGGATCCTTGCAGTGCCGCAGATGCTGGCCTGCGTGCCCATCGCTTTGCGAATCCTCAGGGGATCTTCTCCCACGGGCGATGCCGTGAAGCCGGCCGCGCCGTGAGCCGGTCGGCTTCACGGTATCGCCCGCCGCATGATGAGCGCATGCGGCTTGACATTACCAGGGGGGCCGATGCTATACTAGCGTGGTTTCCCCGGGGCCCACCCTGTGAGTGACAAGAATTTTGTTGAGGTAACTCCCTTGGCCAACACGAAATCCGCCAAGAAAGCCGTCAAGGTAAACGAGCGCCGCCGCTTGCGCAACCAGTCCACGCGTTCCGCGATCAAGACCGCCTTCCGCAAGGCCAACGAAACCGTCGCCGGAACCCGCCAGGGCGACGCCGCCGAGACGACCGTCGCGGCCTTCTCCACCATCGACAAGGCCGTCTCGCGCGGCATCATCCACGCCAACACGGCGGCCCGCAAGAAGTCCCGCCTTGCCAAGAAGCTCAACGCGAAGCTGAAGGCGTAACACTTCCGAGCAGTCGGTCAACCAAAGCGCCTGGCGCGTATCTGCGCCAGGCCGATTTTGTTTCCGTCGTCGTTTGCCCACGCGCCGTAAGGGAATACCCCCTGCGCAGAATCTCGTCGATGCGCCGCGCGGCCTGCTTGCAGCTGATCTCGCCCTTCTCGAGCTCGCCCGTGAGCGCGCGGCGGCCAGAGCCGCCTGCCTCACCGCTCCCGAGCGGTGCGTCCTGCTCGTGATGGCGGCCCGATGGCGCCGCCCTGATTATTTTCCGCCCTTCGTCCGTCCTTGGCACTGCCGATCAATTTGGTCGTCATCGCGCCCAAAGAAGGCCAGAACGATCGGCAGTGACGCGCAGGAAGGCGCTCATCGACCTCCAGCGCAAGAGCGACCCGGCGGCGGCCACCGCCTTGCTGGAGTCAAGCTGAACTCCAGTCCTTAAACGTGATTGCGGAGCAGCAGCTCGGCCGGGTCCGGGTCCAGGTAGTGGTCCCGGGTTCGCCTAGGGCGCGCATCCGATAGCAGACGCTCACCGT
>VGFD01000063.1 GCA_016868975.1 Armatimonadota bacterium
CCCGACTTCCGCCTGATGCGCGAGGAGATCTTCGGGCCGGTGCTCACCGTGTACGTCTACGACGAGAAGCGCTTCGAGGAAACCCTGGCGATCTGCGACCAGACCTCGCCGTACGCGCTGACCGGCGCGATCTTCGCCCGCGACCGGCGGGCCATCGCCATCGCGGCCGAGCGCTTGCAGAACGCGGCCGGCAACTTCTACATCAACGACAAGCCGACGGGCGCGGTGGTGGGCCAGCAGCCGTTCGGGGGGGGGCGCGCGTCCGGCACCAACGACAAGGCGGGCAGCGTGTACAACCTCCTGCGCTGGGTGTCTCCGCGCACCATCAAGGAGACGTTCGTGCCGCCCACCAACTTCCGCTATCCGTTCATGGAAGGCGAATAGTGCAGGTCCTACCAAACAACGCGCTCCTCCAGAAGCGCTACCGCGTCTTGCAGGTGCTCCAGGAGTCGGGGAATGGCTGCGTCTACCTCGCCCAGGATACGCAGGTCGCCCAGGACGCGGAGCGGCGCAAGCACGCCCTGGACGCGGACAAGGTGGTGCTCAAGGAGTTTGTTGTCCCCAGCGGCGAGGACGAGCGCGCCGGGTTGCTGTTCGACGCGGTGGAGTTTCTAAAGACGCGCATCCACCCCAACCTCGCCCGCACTCTGGACATCTTCTCCGAGGGCGAGCGGGCCTACGTCGTGTTTGAGTACGTGCCCGGAGACTCGCTGCAGACGTGGTGCTCGGGCGAAAGGGTGCGGCTCACCGACACCCAGGTGTACGACTGGAGCCTGCAGCTCTCGGACGGGCTGACCGGACTGCACGACCATAACTCCCCGTACATCTTTCCGGGGCTCGACACCACCCAGGTCATCGTGGGGCCCGGCGGCCAGCTCAAGATCGTGGGCTACGACTTGCGGCGCCTTTTCAAGAAGAACGAGGACGGCAGCACGCCGATGGTGTTCTCGGGCCACCGCGACGACGTGCGCGGAGACATTCGGGCGCTGGGCCGCATGGTGGTCGCGCTGATGTCCCGCGTGGAGGAGGCCGGCCAGGACCAGTGGGCCTTCCCATTGAGCTCGCGAATCGGCATCCACCGCGTGATCAGCCGTTGCATGTCCCACGAGCCAGACTTCCAGTACCACTGCGTGCGCGAGATTCTCGACGACCTCTGCCGGGTCGATCGCACGCAGAGCATGCCGACCATGCCTCTGCGGCCGGACGAAGTTTCCTCGGAAAAGGAGCGCTGGTGGGAGCCTCCACCCCACGCCATCTTTCCGGCCCGCCACGAGACGGGACGGCTGTCGTTCGTCTCCGGCGGGCAGGTGCAGCGGCGCACCCGGCGGATGCTGATGCTGGCCTACGTGTTCGCGTTCATCGCGCTCGTCGCCATCGCGGTGCCGTATTTCCAGCCGGAGCCGAAGGCCGCGGCGTACACCCGCACGCAGCCGGCCGTGTACGTGATCCCCAACGTCCCGGATCCCTCGAGCGCGGCGCCCATCTGGTGCATTTCCGCGGCCTCGCTGAGCACGCTCCACTCCTTCACGGTACCCGGCAAGACCCGCCTCGCGGCGTCCGGCGAGGAGTTGATGCTGCTCGCGCAGACGCGGGAGATCGTGTCGGTAAACACCGTCCACGACGAGCCCGAGGCCGGGCTGGCCGCCGAGGGGACCGTGATGGACGTCGGCGTCGCGGCCGACGGCAGCCAGGCGTTCGTGCTCACCCGGGATCAGGTGCTCCGCGTGGACAGCGCGAGCGGCGTGCTGGTGGCGCTGCCGATTACCGGGGTGGACCCGGGCAAGGCGGGCCGGCTCGCGGTGGCGCCGGACGGATCGCTGATCGCGATGACGCGCTCGTGGCCGCCGCGGCTGGCCATGGTGCCGTGGGAGCACGAGGGAGATCTGAAGTTCGTGCGCCTTCCCCATATGCCGGGTCCGATGGCGTTCTCGCCGGACGGCAGGGACCTCTGGGTGGCGCTGGTCCAGAAGGGAACCGTGGTGCGCATCTCCACGGAAACCCAGGAGGTCGTGCAGTCCATTCGGGTGGCGCTCGCCGAGCCGATTTCCGCGCTGGCCATCTCGCCGGACGGCAACTCGCTTTTTGTGGGACTGAAGAAGCGCAAGGCGGTGGCGGTCGTGCGCCTGGAGGACAATCCGCCCGGCCCGCCCGGCAAGGTCGTGGATGCGGTGACGGCGGCGGTTGCCGAGCTGGGATCCGTGCCGGGCGCCCTGGTGGCCACGCCGCGGGGGCAGTTGTTCGTGAGCTGCTGGGGAAAGGCGACGATCCACGTGCTGGAGGGGCATGATCTGGCTCTGGCGGCGGACGTCGAGGTGCCCAACGTGCCGCTCACCTTACTTTATGCACCGTAACAGCGCGCGTCTCGGTCCGGGAGGTCCGGGAGGAATAGAATTCCATTCGTGCGAACCGTGAATTTCGGCGATTTTATTGGCTGGAGGACTGAGACGTTGAAGAAGCTGCTGACGCTGGGGCTGGTGGCGGCCATTCTGCTGGCGCTTCCCATGCAAGCGAGCGCTGAGAAGATCCAGAAGGAGACCTACGACTCGTTCTTGTTGCTCCGCTTCAAGGAGAAGTGGCTTCTTCCGCCGGTGTCGCTGCGCAACGACGTGACGGCGTACAACCTCGACACGCTGCGCGCCATCAAGCCCTTCACCGGCGGCAACGTGGGCCGCGCCATCAACAGCGTGGACCTCGCATTCCAGGCGGCGCCCTTCGGCACCGACGTGATGGCCAATCAGGAGCAGGCCCGCGCCCTGGTGCAGTTCGGCATGCTGAGCCACATCGGGCACTTCGCGGTGTCCAACGCCAACGACCCGGACTTGAAGGCGGCGGCCCTTGACATCCTGGGGCAGCTCAGCGAAATCGCCGACCACTTCAAGATGTCCTGGCTGCGCTCGCAATATCAGCGCCTGATCACCGACGTCTCGGCGCCCACCTTCCAGGGCGGCATGAGTTCCACGCTGGACAAGTACGACGCGTCCGTCGCGTCCCTGTACGACTACGTGTCCAACACCTACGGCCCCGACGGCCACTGGTACTTCATGTACGGCGGCGCGACGGCCGGCCTGTTCGCCCTCTCAGCGGGCGGCGACCAGGTGAACACCGAGTACTTCCTGGCCGTGCTGTCGAACCTGTACCACCGCCGCCCCATCTACGCCCCCGAACTGGTGGCCCGGGTCACCCTGCGCAACCTCAAGTCGGCGCGCTACAACGACCCGTACATCGCGGCCAACACCTGGAACTCGGTCCGCTTCTACCTGCTGGGAGACGAGCAGTACGTGAACCCGTACTGGACCTACGAGTGGCTCCCGGAGTGGAACAGCGGCTCGGAGTACCCGCTCAACCGAGGTGCGGAGTACCCGAACATCTGGTAGCCCGCAAGGGTTGCCCAAAGGGCCCGCCGTGGCGGGCCCTTTTTGTTGTGCGCCAGACCCTCGATGCTCACGACTCCTCTTCTGGTTGAGGATCGAGTCGCCCTTGCACCTCGCCAACATACCGGCGCCAGGAGGCCACCGAGCGCTCAAGGGTTAGAAAAAGCGCCGGGAGTGCCACGTCCGCGTACTGGTGCACAAGGCGGTTGTGCAACCTGGCGCAGGCGGAAAGCTCGTCCAGCAGCCGGCCTTCTCTGGCCACTTCCCACGCCATCAGCCACGAGGCATCGGGCAGCCAGGTTACGTCCAGGTCTGGGCGCTCCAGAGGGCTTCCGCGCAAGAATATCGGCAACACGAAAGCCCGCTCCCAGCGGCTGCTCGGCGCTCGCCGGCATCACCGCCACATCGGTGTCGCTGTCGGGTCGCTCCTGACCGGAAGCGCGCGATCCAAAGAGTACCACGAAGTCGAGACCGAGGGCTTCCGCGCAGGCCTTTACCTGGTCGGGGTCAAGGGCGATCACCCCAATACCTTCGAGCCATCCGGGGGTCCCTTTGCGGGCGGCCACCGGTTGAGACGTCGCGCACGCCTGCCGGGCTGCGGCGCTCCCTAGTATTCGAGCGACCCCTGCTGCTGGGCGCGCATCCGCCGTTCGATCTGCTGGAAGGCGAGAGAGAGTTCCACGAAGTCGACGTCCGCGCCGCCGTTGGCGCTGTGGGGCGCGTTGGAGGCCTGCACCACGAGCATTTCGATGAGTTGCCAGCGTCCGCGCAGGGTGCTGCTGGCGTCGATGATGCGCATGCAGCGCTCACGCACTCGGGCCACCCGCTCCGGCCCCATTTCCCGCACGTCCTGCGGGGTGAGCGAGAGCAGCGACACCAGGAGCACTCGGACCTCGGAGTCCAGCATCAGGTCGCCTCTGAAGTGGGTGTCATAGGGCTCGAAGAGCGCCCGCCACTCCTCGTGCTTGCGGTCCTTGCGGGGCTCCCAGTCGACGGGGGCGCGATCCGCCGACGTCGAGGGGCCGCCCACGGCCACCAGACGCTCCTGGAGACGGCTCTTCAGCCACGGCCATTCGGCGCGAAAGGCATTGCTGGTGGCCGAGGGCTCCTGGTAGATACGATGGAACGCCTGCAAGTGCCCGGGCTACAGATCTTCGAGCAGACGGTGCGAGCACCAGAGCAGGTCGTACGCCTGGTGGTGGAGCATCATCACGTTCTCGGCGAGGACGTTTTTTGTCGCGTGATCCAGCTCGAGCGGGTTGGACGGATCCGTGGCAAGCACCAGGACCTCGCGGATCCGAGAGCGCGAGAGTTCGGCTTCCGTGGTCCGCTCCGCGGAGTAGCCGGCCGGCTGGGTGTAATCAAGGACTGAAATGCGGCCATGCTGTTTCGACGCCCTACGCGCGACGATGGCATCCAGCCAGATGAGCACGCCAAAGAGCACGGCGCAAACAACCAGGATTCCAAGGGTTCCACGGTTCGCGCGCGCCACAAGAGTGCTCTCCTCTCGAGTAGCATATCATCCGAATTGCGAGGAACACTATACGGCATAAGGGCTAGGGAACTTTAACTACGCCCTGGTGTGAGATGTTTGATCGGCCTGGGCCGCCATCTCGGCAGCCCAGGCCTTTACGAGGGGCTCCACCAGCGGTCGGCCGCGCTCGGGGTCGCAACGGGCGAAGACCCAGGCTCCCCCGATCTGGGTCGGCTCGATGCCGCTCTCCGCCCACGCCCTGGCGATTTCCGGATCGCTCGTGATGCGCGCCGCCGAGTCGCTCAAGCGCCACGGCTTCGTCTCGCCGACTGGCATGGCCGGGTCAAGGACCCGGGGGTTGTCGTCGTTCGGGGAGCCTCCGTCGCGAGGGTCGAGCAAGAGGTAGTGGGAGGCCACGGTGTCGTCGTAGGTCCCGGTCTTGAGCATGACCACCACGTCGCGGCGCTGCTCCGGCGGCAGGCTGCGGTACGCTCGGACCAGCGCCGACGTGTTGACGCGCTGGCGCGCCCACGGGGCGACGCCCGCCAGGTACTCCTCTTTCAGGCAGAGCTGCACGCTTCCGTCCGTCACCTCCGAGACAAGGTCGGCGTAGAGCGCGGTCATGGACAGCCCCGCCGGGGTGTAATAGTAGAACTGGTGCGCGGCCTCGTTGAGTCGACCGGGCGTCCAGGGGGTGGATGATCGGGGAGCCAGGAGGCGCAGCACCATGGCCATGGAGGTGAGCTGGCAGCCCTCGTTGCCAATCGTGTTGCCGTCACTGAACGCTCTCATGAGCGACTCCGCCTCATCCCGGGGCCGGCCGTTGAGCTGCACGTCGGCCTCGATCACAAGGTCGCGATCCCACATGAGATCGCCTCCCCAGGCCGGATCGTCCTGCCGGTAGGGCAGGCCGTGGGGGTAGGGCAGGCCGTGGGGGTAGGGCAGGCGGTGGGGCACCCCATCGGCGTCCTTTCGCGCCACCGGGCCATGGGGTTGGGGTACGGTGATCTGTCCTGCATTCATGGCTTCATCCATCCTCCGCCCGAGCATAGCCGCACACCGCCGGGCCGTCCAGGTCCGGCAGGTTAACAACCGGCCGGACGTGGCAGCCGCCCGAAATTTTGTGTTAACAACGCGGAAACATCCGTAACAAGAATTTTACAGGCGCCCCTTTGAACGTCGCTCTCCACTCTGTGCATCATGAAGACAGCACAAAGAGGAGGATGTCGGATGGGCCTTACGGAGGTACTAAAGACTGAGTCGACGTCGGACAGCCGCTCTGAAACGGCGGAAAATCGTGTGCCCCGCGGAGGCACGAAGGGGGCGGAGCGGGCGGCCGAGCGGCCCGGGGAAGCGTCCCACCCGACCTCCGACGGCTTCCAGGCGTCAGAGGAGGACCCAGATGAGGTCGAAGGTGAGTTCGGAGGACGCCAGTTCCACCATCGCAACGCCTTCGAGTCTCTCGATCGAAATGACGACGGCGAGCTGTCGACGCTGGAGATGGGACGCCTGGAGCGCCTGGACTCGCGTGTCTACGACCGTGACCGGGACGGCGTCGTGGACGACGCGGAGTTCCTGGCCGGACGCCGCGCGGAAGTGAACGCCGCACGGCGCGAGCGCGTGGAGGAGCGGGTGGAGGCCCTGGAAGGGGACGCCCTGGAGCGCAAGCTAGAGAAGTTCGATACGGACGAAGACGGAACGCTCACCGCCGGAGAGGTTCTCGAGGGGCGGCGAAAGGCGCGCGGGATACGCGAGGCCGAGCGCAGTGAAGCCCGTTACACAGCCCTGGCGGGGAGCGGCCCACTCTCGGTGTCGGCGAACGGCGCTTTCCGCGGGTACGACTCGGACGGCGACGGAAACGTGTCGAAGAGCGAATTTGACGATGGGCAGGCCCTCGACCGCCAGCGCGTGCGCGAGGAGCGGTTCCTGGACGCCGACGGCGGCACCCTCGCGCGGAGCCGTCTCGGCCTGGACGAAGCCGGTCGTCGTGGACCCTCGATTGCAGGGAAGACCAACATCGGCAGACTGAAGGACCTCACGTGGGAAAGTGCCGTGCAGATTATAAGGTCCCGCGGCGGGGAGCTTTTCGAAAAGGGGCAGCCGGCCGTGCTTGCCGTGCGCACCGACAATCGCGGCACGACTTCGTACGACGACCACTTCGTGGTGCTCAAGCCGAACGGCAAGATGAAGATCTTTGCCGCCACCACGCGCCCCGGCTTCACGACACCCAGCGGGGGCTGGGACCCCGGCATGGTGCTGCCCGGCAACTACGAAATCACGCCCCGCTGGCGGGACGGCAAGTTCAACAACGACGCCTTCATCGTGGGAACCGACCGAGGAATGACCGTGCCGACGGCGGAGGACCGTAACGGCGACGGGCGCTACTCTCGGGCGGAGCTGGCGAACCCCGTGGGCAGCGACGAGATCCGTCTGCACCGGGGCAACGCCGGCAGCACGAGCAGCGCGGGGTGCTTCAATGTTTCCGACTACGACGGTTTCCTGGACTTCCTGGGAGGCCGCGACGCCACTTTCAACCTGACCCTGGTGGAGGCCTGAGAACTCCCGCGTCCTGACCGCCCGGGCGATCGATCCAGGTCCTTTTTCGCCGGGGAGGACGGCGCCCAGAACGTCGCCAATGCTCGCATACCCGGTGGGAAAGGGAAAGCGACTGCATGGGGGACAAGAGGGAAACGAGGCCGGTGGTCATTGCGCTGACGGTGTTCTCGGCCCTTCTGGTCGGCATCGCCGGGTGGGCCGGCCCCGCCCCCCGCATTGGCCCGGTGTGCGGCGTGCTGGCGCTCGGCGCCCTCTTTCTGGAGCTGCTGGCCGTTCCCCTGAGCACCTTCGGCTACTTCAGCGCTGCGCCCGCGTGCGTCGTCGCCCTTGCCCTGGTTCCCGAGGGCGGTTCCGCCATAGCGGTCTTCACGGCGCTCGCGGGCGTCACCCTGCGAACCCTCACGCGCGGACGCCCCGACCGCCACGAACGGATGCAGGAGGCCCTCACCGATCTGGTACCGCTGCTGCTGGCCGCCTTTGTGGCCGGGAGCCTGCACCGGGTCGGGATATGGTGGGCCTCGGCCGCCGCCCTCGCGGGCGCGGTCTGAATCGTGCGTCAATTCTCCGTGATCTGGATCGCCGGACCGTGGGACAACAGCATGGTCGCGTAGGAACGAGGGACGCTGGCGGGCCCCATGCCCGCCACGGGAGGTCTGGTGGGATACGACCTGCACATCGTCCGCGAGGGCGGCATCGACCTGGATGTCTGGCTTGCCGTCGTCGCGGCCGACCCGGACCTGACGCACGAACCCTCCCAGGGCTCCGGCTTCGCTTCGTGGCGAGGTCTCTCCACCGTGCCCGAGCCCTGGCTCGACTGGAGCGACGGCGAGGTCTTCACCAAGAACCCGGACGAGCCGCTGATCCGCAAGATGGCCGAACTGGCTGCACGACTCGGCGCGCGGGTCGAGGGCGACGACGGGGAAGTCTATCGCTCCGACGGTACGGTGGCTGCGGCTGCCGTCGCCACCCCCCGGGAGCGGCCCGGACTGCTGTCGCGCATCGTCGAATACTTCCGCCGTCCTGCGCCGACGAACACCCCCTTCCGCATCGGCGACCGCGTCCGCTGCCCCGTCCGTGGCGAAGGCGTCGTGGTCAGCGTCGACCCTGCGGCGGAGCACGGCCTGGGCCGGGTCACGGTCCGCTTCTCTGACGGCCGTGTCCACCAGCGTTCCCTCGCCGCAAGCGGCCTGGATCCACTGTGAGCCACCGTGCGGAGAGGCGGCGAAGCGGAGCGTTAAAACGATGGTGGCGTCGGCTGTGCCGACCCCTCTCTAATTAATTCTAATCCAGAGGCCGCCCGGTCAATTGCAGAAAGACGTCCGCGAGATTGGAAGACCGCTCGCGGATTTCCTTAATAGGCTTTAACCGGGCAAGCTCATCCGCGGCTTCATTTGGCTCGACCGGCAGGAGCGCCGTTGAGCCGTCCTCCCGGGTCACTTCCAGGCGCGGCGGAGAAATGCGCTCGACCAGGGCGCGCGGCGTGTCGAGGGTGACCAGCGCGCCGCGGTCAACGATGGCCACCCGGTCGCAAATCTCGGCCGCCTCCTCCATGTCGTGCGTGGTGAGGAACGTGGTGGCACCGATTTCCCGAATCCAGGCGCGGACCTCGCGGGCCGCGTGCGGATCGAGCCCGGCGGTCGGCTCGTCCAGGAACAACACCTTCGGCTCCCCGAGCAGGGCGCGGGCCAGCACGATTCGCTGCCGCAGGCCGCGAGACAGCGTGGCTACTCCGTCTCCGGCCCGATCGGAGATGGCAAATCGTTTCATCAGCTCGTCGACCCGGCCGGCCGGAGCGCCGGCGACGCGGGCGAAAAAATCCAGATTTTCACGCACCGTAAGGCGCTCGTATAAATTCTGCTGCTCGAAGGTCACGCCGATGCGCGCGCCCAACGCCTTGCGATCGCGGACGACGTCGAGTCCCGCCACCCGCGCGGTGCCCTCAGTGGGCGCGATCTGCCCGGTGAGAATGCGGACGGTGGTGGTCTTGCCGGCGCCGTTGGGGCCGAGAAATCCGAGAATTTCCCCGGGCGCCGCGGAAAAGCTCAGGTCCTTTATGGCCCAGCGCGCTCCGTAGCGGCGTCCCAGTTTTTCCACCTGGATGGCGGTGCTCACAGATTCATCCACTGCGGCAGGATGACCAGGATTCCCATGCTGATGATGCCCAGCGAGATCAACAGGTGCACCCACAGGAAGCCGCTGGAGAAAATCGTCTCGGCCCCGGTTTCCACGCGGTGCGTCTCGAAGTAGGGGACTTCGCGCACCCGAATCCATCCGGAGACGGTGACGTTCTGGCCCACCATCTGCAAGATCTGGTTGTTTTGCACGAATTGATGAAATGCCCCCAGGGGATGCCGCGGCCGCAGCGGGATCCAGCCGCCGGCGGTTTCCAGGACCATCTCCGAGGACCACGTCTGCTGCGGAATTCCAAAACCCACAAGTTTTCCGTCCAGGCGCGCGCGCAAGGTCATGCCCCACCAGCGCGGCAGGTCGCCGAGCAGCGCTTCCAGGTCGCCGGGCGGCGGCGTGCGCTGCAGGATCAGCGTCAGGAGCAGGTACGCGATGCGGCCCACGCCCCAGAGAATCAGGGGCAGTCCCAGAAATCCGCGCAACGCCACGCTGAGCAGCACGCCCAGCAGAAATCCCCCGAGCGGCAGCAGGCGGGCGATATTCTCCCGGTGCTGGCGCCGCAGCGCCGCCTCGCGAAATTGTCCGTTCGCGTCGCGCATTTCCATGCGGGGCGCCGGCGGCGGGTGAATTCCCCAGCGGGCGCACGGGTTGGCCGCCGACTCGGCCACCAGGCGTCCCAGCCCGTCGGCGCTCAAGATACCGCCGTTGCCCGCCGCCGCGCAGGTGGCCAGGGCGCCCGCCGTCACCGCGTCCACCGGCACGAAGCCGCGCAGCGCCAGCGCGAAGGACTTCTGCACGGCGTCGGTTCCCGCGCTGCCCAATCCGAGAAGCACCCGGAACAAGGCGCGGGGAAGAAATTCCTGGCCGGTCACCTCGCGGGAAAACTCGTCCGCGAAACGCTCGCGGGCGCGGGACAGCGGACCGTAGAAAAAGGCGTAGATGCTCGCCAGCACGCCGGACACCGGGCTCAAGAACATCCCGGTGGGGAGCGTCGCGGACTCCGGCCGGCGCGATCCCTGGAAGAAATCGTTGAGCAGCGTGAGGACAACGATGGGCGTGGCCAGGACCGTGCTGGGCAAATAATCCCCAGACACGAGGTGGGCGGCTTCGTGGGCCACGATGGCGGACTGCTCGTCGACGTCCAGGCGCTTGAGGAGGCCGCTGGTCAGCACCATGCGGGTGGAGCCGCGGGTCAGGCCGTAGGTGAAGGCGTAGGGCGCGTCGTCGATGATGACGCCCAGGCGCGGCGCCGGCACGGCATGCCGTTCCAGCAGTTTTTGCAGGAAGGGCCCGACGTCGCCGGCGTCCTCGGTTTTCACCCACTGCACTTTCGCGAGGCGATCCAGCAGCCAGGGATTGATCAGCGCGGTTGCCACCAGCACGGCGAGGGCCACCGCGCCGGCCCAGCTCAGCGCGTGGGCGGAGGCGATTCCGGAGCGCGCCGCCGGATTGGCCACCATCAGATCGCTGAACGCGGCCACCATGGAGAGCGCCAGCAGCGTGTAGAAGACCCACACCCCGAGCAGTGCGGCCACGCCGCGCAGGGCCAGCGAAAACATCAGATCACCGTGGCGCGCAGGCGCCCGTCGTCAAGATAATACACCCGCCGGGCGTAGGAGGCGACTTTCGGATCGTGGGTGACGAGCACCGTGGTGATGTCCTGGTTTTCGTTCACGGTGCGAATCACGTCCATCACTTCCTTGCTGGCCCGCGCGTCGAGATTTCCGGTCGGCTCGTCCGCCAGCACCAGGCCCGGCAGGTTGGCCAGCGCGCGCGCGATGGCCACCCGCTGCTGCTGCCCGCCGCTCAGGTTGTTGACCATCTCGTCCGCCTTGCCCTCCAGCCCCACCAGCCGCAGCAGGGATTGCGAGCGCGCCTCCCGCTCGCTGGCCTTGACCCGCGAAAGCTGCATGGGCAGCGTGACGTTCTCGATCGCGTTCAAAGTCGGAATCAAATTGTAATTCTGGAAGATAAACCCGATGTGCTGCAGGCGGATTTTCTCCCGCACGTTCTCGTTTTCCTGAGTGACGTCTACGTCGTCGAGGTAAAGATGGCCGAAGGTGGGATAATCGAGGCAGCCGAGCAGGAACAGCAGCGTCGACTTTCCGCTTCCGCTGGGGCCCATGATGGCGATGAACTCACCCTTTTCCACCAGCAGGTCGACGTTCTCCAGCACCCAGTACTTGTGCAAGCCGCGGACGTCGACTCTCATTCCTGGCGCAGCCCCATGATGATATTCATGCGATACACGATGAAGCATGGAATCGCGGCGCCCACAAATCCCACGAACGCGGAGAGCAGAAGCGCCTGGACGAGCAGCGCCATGGTAATGGAAGCCACCGGGTAGGACAGGCGCAGCAGCGACACCACTGCCGCGTCCAGCAGGCGCGAGCCCATGATGCCGAGCACCACGCCGCAAATCCCGCCGGCCACGGACAGGATGAGCGACTCGGTGAGAATCATCATGACGACGGTGAAACGGCTGGCGCCGATGGCGCGCAGCGTGGCGAATTCCTTGAGCCGCTCGTAGGTGGACATCAGCATGGTGTTCATTGCCGCGGTCATCGCGATGAGCACGCCGATGGCCGCGATGCAGAATTCCAGCACCCAGGCGAAGTTGATGAAGTCGTTGGCAGCGCCCAGATACTGCGCGCTGGTCCGGGCGCGGAAATCCTTGAGAGTGTCGCTGACGTTGATGTCTTCGGCGGTAGTGTCGCGGCCCTCCGGCTCCTTGAGCTTGAGCCAGGCCTCCTGCGCGCCTTTGGCGACAATCTCCGCGGCGGCCTGCGGGGTCACGAAGCAGAAATAATCCTGCAGGCCGCCGACTGGCTTAAATATGCCCACGATGATATATTTCTTGCCGGCCAGCGTCAGGGTGCCCTCGCGGGCCAGGCCTATTTCCCGAGCCAGGGCCGGACCCACCATGATGTCGTAGCTGCCCTTGGGATAGGTGCCGTCCTCTGAGGCGATGTGCGGGAGAAAGGTCGGAAACGCTTCCGGGTTCAAGCCCCACACCACGATGGCGCGACCCTCGTGCATCTGCTGAAAACGGTACACCGGCTCAGCCCGCTCCACGTTGCTCAGGCCGGCCAGTCCCTTTACGATGGTGTCGGGAATGGTTTCCGTGGACTGTCCCACGCCGGCCAGCGGTCCCAGCGGCATTGGCAAGGAATTTTTCGGAAGCACGTAAACGTCCACGTTGCGGCCGTTCAGTTCGCGCTGCACGCGCTCGTACATCCCCTCGGCAATGGACAGCAGGCTGATGAACGAGCCCACCGCGAGCAGCACCCCGAGAATCGTTAAAATGCTGCGCTCTTTCTTGCGGGTGACATTTTTTGTGGCGAGATAAAGCGAGGCCACGGCTAGCGCCTGCTGACGCAGGAATTGCCGGCCAGGTGAAAGCGACGCATCATGTCAGCCGCCTGGCGTATCCCGATGCGCGGGCTCACCACGATGTCCCCCTTCTGAGGACCATCGGACTCGATGCGCAGCGCGCTCCTGGTGTCAAACAACGGCGCTCCGTTTTGCCCGCGGGCGATCCCGAGGGCCTGGGCCAGCTTGCCGGGGCCGTTGCTGAGCCGCAGGTCGCCTTCCGTCAAGGCACGGCGCGCCGCCATCAAGGGGATGCCCTCCAGCGGCTCCAGCGCCCGCACCAGCACCGCCCCGGGCGGCTCGTCGAAGGCCACCGCGTTGAAGCAGAAGTGATTGCCGTAAATGAAGTACACGTATGCGTGGCCGGGACTGTTGAACATCAACAGGTTGCGGCCCCGGGGCCCGCGGGCCGCATGCGATGCGGGATCCTCGGCGCCGGTGTAGGCTTCCGTCTCCACAATCCGCCCGGCCGTCACGCCCTCGCTGGTTTCGTGCAACAGCACCATCCCCAGAAGCTCGCGCGCCACCTGCTCGGTCGGGCGTCGGTAGAACGCTTCGTCTGGCGGCGTGGAACGGCGTCGTGGAAGGTTACTGGGGAGCGCGGACATGAACGGCGCAACTTCTTTGGGACTTTTGAGAATCCTTCGCGGGCCCGGTGGCGCGGTTTCAGCCCAACAACGGGCGAATGCGGCGTTCCGGGCCGTACTCCTTGAGGGCGGGCACCCAGCCGCGCTCATACAAATGGTGTTTCACGCGCGTGAGCAGGTCCGGGTAATCCGCCCAGTGGCGCGAGATGTACAACGAGCGATCCGCGGTGTGCAGGAAGAATCCCCCGTTGGGCGCCTCGACCAGATCGAGCAGGTCGGTCCAGGGAAGCGCGAACTGGCTGCGCGCCGATTGGAAGCGCATGCCGTCGCCGTCCGCGCGCACCCGCCAGAAGAGCAACAAGTGGTAGGGGATGAGGATGAGCAGGCAGACCTCGGCAAACAGCACGTCGGGGACGAAAATGGCGCTCACCGCGGCGAGGATCAGCACCAGGTCGAGCACCACGAGCAATCCCCGCTCGCGCGCCGACATGCGGCTCCACACGCCGGGGACGTCCCCCAGGCCGGCTGGCTCGGCGCGGCTCGGCCAGTCGCCGGCCCCGCCTTCGGCGCCCAGCACGCCGCGGGCTTTCTCGTAAAGGCCGGCCTGCAGGTAGAACTCGATCAGCAGGCGACGCGCGTCGTCGTGCTGCGGATCGCGCTCCAGCGCCTTTTCCAGCGCCTCCTCCTGAAGGCGCCCCGCGAAGTAGAGGCTCTCGCGCTGGGCCAGACCCTGGCCGTAGTGGCCGTGCGGCGAGAGGGGATGGGCAAGGGCGGCGGCCTCAAAGAAGGCCCGCGCGCGCAGCGGGTCGCGCAGTTGGAGATGGTGCATTCCGTGCTGGAGGAAGAGCTCGAATGAGGTGCGGCGGCCCTCGTCGACTTCGGTCTGCAGTTCCCCGAGGGTGCGGCGCCCCTGCCACTGCAAGAGTCCGTCGCGCACCAGAATGTAGGCGGATTGGAACACGCGGACGCCGGCGTACAACATCACCGCGACCAGCAGGGTGACGGCCGGGAGTATGGCTGTGGGGTAGCTACCTTCCATCCGCGACAAGCGCCGCCCCGTGCGGCACCGCGCTTTCGCGGCAGCGGGGGGGCGCACTCCAGAAGTTCAAGGTAGCAGAATCCCGAAAACGCGTCAACTGCCCTCGGGGGTGCCCCGACGCCTCACCGCTGGGCCCGACATCCGCCTCCCGCCCCGTCGGGTCCACGGCTGGACCCGACACCCGTCTCCCGCGCCGTCGGGTCCACGGCTGGGCCCGACACCCGCGCCGTCGGGTCCACGGCTGGGCCCGACACCCGCGCCGTCGGGTCCGGCGCCACCCGTTGGCGGCCGGGTTACCGACAGGGGGGTAGTCACAATGGCCCCGGTGCCGGGTTACCGTCACCGGGGTGGGACACGGCCTGTGTTACTTCCCCGGCGGCGGTAACCCGGCACCGGCGGGTTGGGCAAGCGTGCGTGCGGCGGCCGTCCTCGAGGCGGGAATGAGCGCGCCCGGTTTGCGTCAAACGCATGGCTGTGATGAGGGCACTGTGGGTCGCGGTTGTGCTGGTGCTCCTTGGGGGGGCGGCGTCGTGGGCCGAGGAGCCGCCTCGGAAGTATGCCGTCGTCGTTGGCGTCAACACCTACGAGAACGGTGAGGTGACGCCGTTGCGGTACGCCGTGCGGGACGCGAGGGCGCTTGGCGCCGCATTGCGGGCCGTGGGATTTGACAAAGTGTTCGAGATGACCAGCGACGACCCAAGAGCGAGAGTTATCCGACGCGCACCAACATGCTCTTTCGACTGGACTGGATCCGCGAGCGGGCGCGGCCGCAGGATACCGTCGTGTTTTACTTCAGCGGACACGGCATGGAAATGGGCAAGCAGGTGTTCCTCCTCACCAAGGAATCCGATCCGCGCAGCCTCGTCACCCTCAAGGCCAGCGCGTGCACCGGCAACTCCATCACCGAAGTGCTCGACGAGGTGAAGGCCAATCGCGTGCTCGTCGTGTACGACGCCTGCCGCAGCAATCCCAAAGCCGACAAGGCCGGCGGCGACAACCGCATGGGCGACGCGTCCCGCGACCTCGTCGTCGCCGCCGCCCCCAACGAGCAGCAACGCGCCGCGCAGGAGGACAAAGTCCTCGCCACCCTGTTCGCCTGCAGCCCGGGACAGCGCAGTTACGAATGGAACGAGAAACAGCACGGCTACTTCACCTGGTACCTCATTGAGGGTCTCAAGGGCGCCGCCGCCCAGGACGGGAAGGTCACCCTGCAAAGCCTGGTTGGGTTTCTGCGCAAAAGCGTGAAACAAGCGGCCGACGAGGCGGGACATGAGCAGATGCCCTGGCAGCAGATCTCCGGAACCAGCCCCGACGCCTTCATCCTCTCCCAGGGTCGCGTTACCGTCGCTGACGTTCCTCCC
>VGFD01000064.1 GCA_016868975.1 Armatimonadota bacterium
CGGGCGAAGCGGCGAAGGCGCTCCAGCCCAACTTCCTGGACAACGACTGGGATGAGGGGACGGCCGGCCTGAACAATCTCACGTCGGCCGAGAGGAGCTACCTGAAGTCGGTCACCGGCCTGCGCAACGGCGTGAAGTATTACATCGACATGAGCTCCAAGACGGTCGGCACGAGTGCCTTCAGCGATTCCAGCACGACCAGCACGAGCACGAGCACCAGCACCACGACGCCCACCAGCACGGTGGCCATCGGTGACGCCGCCGAGGTTGGGGATTTCGTGCTCAACTCGTCGATTCAATACATCACCACTATCGTCACCAACACGACCATGTTGTCCGAGGCGTGGTAGTCGGCGCCCAGCGAGGATAAAATATTGGTCAGCGCGGCGGTTCCCACCGGCGAGATGCAGAACAGGATTCCCGTCCATCCCTTGCGCGCGCGCACCGCCTGCCACACGTCGGCGGCCATTTCCCGAAAATGGGCGCCCAGCGGGACCCGGCTGGGGGGCGGCTCTTCGATGGCCAGCGCGGCCAGGGCCGGCAGGATCATCATCAGCGCGAGCGCGACCGGCGCCAGGGCCAGCACGTGCTGATCGCCGAGCGGAATCTCCACCTGATGCAGCGACATGATGACGCCGCCACCCAGCGCCGACGCGCCCAGGTTGCCGGCATTCACCCAGCCGGCCGCCTTGCCGCGCAAGTGGTCGGGCAGGGAAGTGGAGACCAGCGCGCCGTTGCAGGACGCCACCAGGCCCGCGAGCAGCTGCCCGGCCACCATCAGGATCTCAAAGGTGACCAGGTCGGACATCGGGTTGACCAGCAGCGAGTACTCAAGACAAATTCCGCTCAGCACGGACACCAGAACCAGCCACGCTCGGCGCCGGATGCCCAGATCGATGACCGGAGCCCAGAAAAGCTGATAGGCGGAGGGCAGCATGGCCAGGGCGCCCAGCTTCGCGGTGGTTTCCACCGGCATTCCGGCCTTGGTGAGAAAGAACGGCATCGCCACGAACGCGTAGCCGCCGGCCACGCCGAACGGCAGGTTGGTGATGGCGAAAATCCAGGGCGGCGGATGGGATTTGCTCACAAGGGCAGAGTCTAGCACGGGCCCGCGCCCCGGATGTTGCCGTTTTTATCTAGATCCGGCGTCCCGCGCTGGGAGGACGGGGGGCGGCGCTCGGCGGACCGGCCGGCCGACCGCGGTGGAAGGGCGTGAGCGCGTCCTGCAGCGCGGCCAGGGATTTCGTAAAGATGTCCCGCAGCGCCTCGCGGCCTCCCTCGAGGGGCACGACCTCGGCCACCACGGCGCTGTACGTGTGATGGCGCCGCTCCACCACGACTTCGTTGGACGACGGGTGGAAGGGCTCCAACAATTCTTCGAGGGTGGTGGGATGATTGCGCACCTCGCCCTGCATTTCCACCAGGATATTGGGCGGGCCGCCCCGCGAGCCAAAGCGTCGCGGCTCCCGACGCAGCGAAACGGCGACCCGCCCGAGCACGAAATCTGACGGGGCGTGCAACCGCACCGTCTGCTCGTCTGAGTCCGAGGAGATGCCCACCACGGACAGCCCTGCCTGGGCCGCCGCGGCCACGATCTCGCCCACCAGGATCTCGCCGCGGCTCTGGCGCAACTCGCGCGCATGTGAGGCGGGGCGCGCGCCCCCACCGGACAAGCCCATCTCCCGCAAGGTCGCGCGCAGATAATCGCGCAGCACGGCCATCACGGACCACAAGTTGGAGTGGAAGGTCTCGTGGTCGACGTGATAGTCCGGGTGGATGAAACGATCCAGTTCCATGATCAGGGTGATCTGGGCATAGAGAAATCCGCTGGCCAGGTCGGCTTCGAAGCGGATGACGCCGGGCTCGGGTCCTTCCTCGTTGATAGGGCGATTTGCGGCCTCGAGTTTTCCCCAGGCGGTCGCGATATTTCCAACCGGCTCGCCGTAGCCCACCACCACGCTGCCCAGGTGCCCCTGCACGCGGGCCACGGTGAGGTCCTCGGACAGGTGGGTCAGGCGAAACACGTAGCGGGTCTGCTGCTCGTTGCCCTCGAAGCGGAGATGATGGTTGACGCCGTCGGAAAACACGCCGATGAGCGAGCAGTCGTCCTCCACCATGGAGGCGATGACGGCACCCATCAAGATATCGTCGACGTGGCTGTTGTAAAATGCTTCGCGATATCGATCCCGACTGTATTCCACAAGGCTGGCAAAGGTTTCCATGGGCCCGTCCTAATTGATCGAGATGAGCACGCTGCTTCGTGCCGGCGCAAAGGCTGACTTGCCGTGCTGGCTGAGGTCGAGTCCGACCGCCTCCTGCTCTTCCTTGACGCGCAGGGGGACCAGCATGTCGGTGACTTTGTACAGGATAAAGGAACCGATGAGAACGAACGCGGCCACGACCCCTAACGCAAGGACGTGCATGCCGAACAGCCGGGTTCCGCCGTAAATCAACCCGTTCGCGCCGGCTGGATTGATCGCCGCGTTGGCGAGCACGCCGGTGGCCAGCATTCCGAAAATCCCCCCATTCCGTGGCAGGGGAAGACGTCCAGGGTGTCATCCAGCGACGAGCGCGACTTGAAGTGCACCGCGATGTTGCTGACCACGCTGGCGAACGCGCCGATGCAGATGCTCGAGCCGAAGGAGACGAAGCCCGCCGCCGGGGTGATGGCCACCAGCCCCACCACGGCACCAATGCAGGCGCCCAGCGCGGAGGCTTTCTGGCCGCGCGCCCGCTCCAGGAGAATCCAACTCAGCAGCGCGGCCGCCGACGCGGTATTCGTGTTCAGAAACGCGAGGGTCGCGATGTCGTTGGCGGCCAGGGCGGAGCCCGCGTTGAAGCCGAACCATCCGAACCACAGCATGCCGGTGCCCAGCATCACGAAGGGGATGTTGGCCGGCTCGGCGGCAGCGCCGCGCACGTGATCCTTGCGACGGCCCAGGAAAATCGCGCCGGCCAGGGCGGCCAGCCCGGACGACATGTGTACCACGGTGCCGCCTGCGAAGTCGAGGACGCCCCAGTTCCGCAGAAATCCCTGGGGATGCCACGTCCAGTGCGCGAGCGGGCAGTAAATAAATATCGTAAACAGGGCGATGAACAGCAAGTAGCTGGAAAAACGGACGCGCTCGGCAAACGATCCGCTCACCAGCGCCGGGGTGATGATGGCGAACTTCAGCTGGAAGAGGGCGAAGAGCGCGAGGGGAATGGTGGGCGCGAGCAGCGGCTCGGTCTGCCCGCCAACGCCGCTGAACATGAAAAAGGTGCGCGGGTCGCCCACATATCCGCCGATGGAATCGCCAAACGCGAGGCTGAATCCCACCACGACCCACAGCAGGCTGACCACGCTCATGCACACGAAGCTCTGCAGCATGGTGGAAATCACGTTCTTGCGCTGGACCATCCCCCCGTAGAAGAAGGAGAGCCCGGGCGTCATCAGGAGCACCAGGGTGGTGGCGGCCAGCATCCACGCGGTGTCGCTCCCATTGATGGGGCCACCGACGTTGGCCTGCTGCCAGGTGGGAATGGCGGCCGCCACGATGCTGAGCAGCAGTAAGACGACGAGGCCGAGTCGCGCGCTCGGCATTTACAAGCTGACCCCCCACAGAGTTTGAAGGCGGTCGATTCGAGCGCGAGGGCGGGACTCCTTCCTCGCCGTGCCGTATGGCTTACCGGTGAAGCACGCGTCGGACGCCACCCTGGACATGCTGGAGCCGCTGCTGGAGCGGGTGCGCGCCCTCGCCGGCCTGCGTGAGAAGAAGCGCGGGGTGTTCTATCGCGGCGCCGTCGCCTGCCTGCACTTTCACGAGGACAAGGCGGGCCTGTTCGCGGACGTGAAGGGGGCCGGCGGCTGGGAGCGGCTCTGTGTGAGCGCGGAGGCCGACTGTCACGATGTGCTGGGACGGCTTGGCGAGTATTGCGGGTAGGACAGGGAAGGGCCCGCAAGGGCAGGAACCACCGGGCATGCGAATCCTCCTCGTACTGATCCTGGTCGTTGCGGCGGCGCACGCGGACGCGCTGGGCGCCGTGAAAATCCAGAAGAAGAAAGTAACCCTGCGCTCGCCCGCTGGAGCCGCGGTGTACGTGATTGAGTATCCCCAGGTGGTCGGCGGTGCGGCGAGGACGAACGCGGCGTTGAAGAAGCTGTTTGTCCCCAACCCGCTGCCGGTGACCGACGCCGATCTGGAGCGTGGCATGAAGTACCGCGAGGAGCGGAATTACGCCGTGAAGCTCAACGCGGCGGGCCTGCTCAGCGTGTGGATGGGTGGCCTGGGGATTCAGTCAATCAACGGCCGGATGGCGTCGGCCCATCCCACCAAGGTCTTGGGCGCGGTGACGGTCGACGTGAGCGGCCGGACCTATGATTATGCCAGCCTCTTTCGGAGAGACTCCAATTACGCCGCCGAGGTGAACCGGCGCATGCAGGCCATCGAGCCCAACGCGCCGCAAGGCGAAAACGGGCGGCACACCTTCTATCTCACCGACCGCGCCCTGGTCATCACATTCTTTGACGAAGGATTCGCCATTGCCTCGATGGAGGTCCCCATCCCCTTCGCCGACCTGCACAACGTGATCGATCCGAAGGGCCCCATCGGCAGGCTCATCGCCCGCTGAACAACCCGCGGAATGATTACCATGACGCCCAGCACGGTCACCGCGATGGCGGCCGGCAGAAAATAGTCGCGCTCCGTCTTGCGCGGCGGCATCTGGGTTCTGGGCGGCGTCGCGCTCGGCGTGGGGGCGGGCAGCGCCCGTCCGAGCAACAGAAATGACACGTCCCGCACTGGCTCGGGATCGTCTTCGCGCCGATCCTCATAGCGGTTTCCGGGGAGGAATTCGGTGTGCGGCGCCACGGCCTCGACGTGGCGGATGTTTTGCTGGAGGGTTTTCGGCTCGGTGACCAGATTCAAAGACAGCACGCCGCGCCGACCCAGCATGCGCGTGTGCCGATTGACGAATTCGAAATCCCCGCTGCGGGCGCGCAACGACCAACCCACCACGTGCCCCGAAGGGTCCAGGCGCGGCGTCTCGGCCCATCCCAGGAGGGTTATCGGCGGAATAATGCTCCTTGCGGCGGGCGCGGTTTTCCTTTTCGTTGTCCTCGCGCAGCGCCTTGAGGAGGGCGTCCGCGTCCAGGGGATGGTCATCGCGCACGTAGCCGCATGCATCGTACTCCACCGAAACGAAGCAATCGCGGGTGCTCGACGGAAGTAGCACGCCGATGTCCTCGGGCTGGGTGAGGTTGCCGATCCCGCGGAGATACTCGCGCGCGTCCGCGCCACCTCGGTATGTGTAGCCGCGGGGCACGCGGATGCGGGCCAGTCCGTCACGCAGGACGACTTCGGCGGGCCCCCGGACGACCTGGGCCTCCGCGCTCGCCGCGCACAAAAGCAGCGCGATCAGGACTGCTGCGGCGGATCGACCCAGGTCTCCATCACCTTCAAGAAGCCGGCCACAACGGCCGGATCAAATTGCGTGCCGCCGCACTTCTTGATCTCCTCGATGGAGACGCTGCGCGGCAGGGCGGCGCGGTATGGACGGTTGGTGGTCATGGCGTCGTAGGTGTCGGCCACCGCCACGACCCGGGCGTAGATGGGAATCTCCTCGCCCTTCAGGCCGGCCGGATAGCCCTTGCCGTCCCAGCGCTCCTGGTGATGCTTGATGGAAAGCTTGACCTCGTCGGGGAGATTTTGGAGCGGCTGCACGATCTGCGCGCCGATGGCGGGATGCTGCTCCATCACCTTACGCTCGTCGTGGCTGAGCATGGCGGGCTTGCAGAGCACAGACTCCTCGATGCCGATCTTGCCGACGTCGTGCAGGATGGCGGCCATTTCCAGGTTGCGCAGGCGGTCATTGTCGAGGTCCATGGCCTTGCCGATCTCCACCGCCAGCAGGGTGACCCGGTCCACGTGGCCGCCGGTATAGGGGTCCTTGGCCTCGATGGCGTTGGCCAGTGCCACGACGACCTCTTTGGTGGACTCGTGCTGGCGGGCGTTGTCGATGGCGATGGAGGCCTGGTGGCCGATTGCGCTCAGGAACTCGAGGTCCTTCTCCTTGAAGATGCCGCTGGAGATGCGGCTGTCCACGAAGATGAGGCCGAACGTCTTCCCCTTGAGCACCAGCGGAACGCACATGATGGAGCGGATGGCGTGCAGCGCGATGCTCTGGTAGGCAGAGAAGCGGGGATCTTCCATGGCGTTGTTGCTCAGCATGGGGATGCCCTCGCGGGCCACTTTGTCCATGATGTTGCGGCTGACCTTGAATTCCTCGCGGTCGATAGCCTGGTGGTCCATGTTGCGGGCCACGCGGATGTCGGGCTCGCCTTTGTCGAGCAGAACCACGAAGCCCCGCTCGGCGCGGGTCACTTCGATGACCTTGTCGAGGACGCGGTTGAGGACTTCGTTGATGTCGAGGGAGGAGCAGAACTCCCGGCCGATCTCGAGGAGCAGGTTCAGCCGATCGGCTTCGAACGCGGCGGCTGCCGCCTTGTCATCCATGAATCACCTTGAGGCTTGGATTGAAAGTGAAGGGATTCTGATGGCTGCCTGCGTTCTCCTCTGTCATGAGAGGAACAGCGGCGCGCCGAATGGTATCCTATGCGCAGTTTTTGGTAGGAAGAGTAACATGGCTGAGCAGATCACGCGCGAGCAGGTGCTGGACGCGCTTCGTACCGTGCAGGAACCCGAACTGCACAAGGATCTCGTGACCCTGAACATGGTCAAGGAGATTTCCGTTGATGGTGGCAAGGTGAAGGTGCAGGTGATGCTGACCACCCCCGCCTGTCCCCTGAAGAAGAAGATTTCCGACGACGTGGAGGCCGCCATCCGGCGCATCCCCGGGGTGACTGAAGTGGAAGTGGACCTCGATTCCACCGTCCCCGCCGCCCGAGCCCAGAACAAGCAGAGCATCGAGGGCATCAAGAACATCGTGGCGGTGGCCAGCGGCAAGGGCGGGGTGGGCAAGTCCACCATGGCCACGCTGCTGGCGCTCTGCCTGCGCCACGAGGGCGCGCGGGTAGGGCTGCTCGACGCCGACATCTACGGGCCCAGCATCCCCCGCATGATGGGGATCCTCGACGAGCGGCCGCAGCCCTCGCCCAACGAGAAGAAGATTCTCCCGGTCGAAGTGGCCGGCATCAAGGTGATGTCCATGGGCTTCCTGGTGTCCGGCGAGCAGGCCGTGATCTGGCGCGGGCCGATGGTTCACAAGGCCATCCAGGAGTTCATGTACAACGTCGACTGGGGCCAGCTCGATTATCTCCTGGTCGACCTGCCGCCCGGCACGGGTGACGCCCAACTCACGCTGTCACAGTCGATTCCGCTGGCGGGAATCGTGGCGGTGACCACGCCGCAGGAAGTGGCGTTCACGATTGCGGCCAAAGTGATTTCCATGTTCCGCGAGATGAAAGTGCCGCCGCTCGGCGTCATTGAAAACATGGCGTATTTCCAGTGCGGCCACTGCGACGAGCAAACGCGGATCTTCGGCGACGGCGGCGGGCTGGAGATGGCGCGCCGCATGGGCGTGCCGCTGATTGGCTCGCTGCCGCTCGATCCGCTCCTGGTCAAGGGGGCGGACATCGGCGAGCTGCGCGCGCTCATCGAGGGCGACACGCCGCTGGCCGCAAAAATCCGAAAAATTGCCCGCGACGTGGCGGCGCGGGTCTCGCTCACCGCGTACATGTCGTGCGGCATCGCGCCGGCCGCGTCGCGCGCGGCCGAGGAAGCGCTGGCGTAACTTACCTCCGGACCCTGGCTTCCAGCGGTAGGGCTGGAGCCTTTTGCCGGTGGGGGTTTTGTTGTACCGAAAAGGGGCGTTCCTCTTCAGTGCAATTGCAGCGCTCGCTCTTGTGCGGCGTCGATTGCGCGGTAACCCGCGTCGATGTATTCGGCTCCGCTGAGAATGTCGTCCGGGTTGCCGAACGACAGCCATTTTTCCATGAGGACCGCGCCGTCACGGAGCAGTCGGAATCCGCCGAGCATCTCGTCTTTGACCTCCCGCGCCTCGTCGGACACGTTGCGGACCTTTTTCTGGATGGTGGCGTCTTCGAGAATCTTGCAGCCGGTCTCGCCGATGGTGCGGATTTTCCGAACCGCGAAACGGTAGTCGTCGGCTGAGATCGTTCCGGACTGCGCGCCCTCGAAGGCCTGCTGGAAAATCAAGTAATTTTCCGAACGCTCCAGTGGTATCCTGGTGCGCCACTGTTCGACGATTTTCTCTTGCTCGGGCGTGAGCGGCCCCAGCTGCAAGGGTGGCTTCTGGGCAGCTTCCTGCGCGAGGGTCGGCTGCTCGTCCTCGTGCAGCTCGGCGCGGCAGGTCACGCAGCGCATGGCGCTCTGCTGATTGGTGGCGCCGCAGCGTGGGCACTCAAGCCCCCGCGTCAGGAGCGCGCTCATGGAAGTGGAGAGGTCTCGCATGATCCGACGGCCGAAGCCATCCTCCTCTCAACGGCTGTTTTCTGCGTGTTACCGCGGGTTGATAAACACGCCCTAATCGCAGCAGCATTTCCGGCCCTTGGCCGAGTTGGCCATCGCGCTCATCAGGCTCCCGACCGATTGCTGCGCGTTCTTGGCGGCCTTTTTCGCCCCGGCGGCTTTGATCTTGGTGAGCATGCGCCCGATTTTCGCCTTGGGGTCCTTGCCGCCGCCGCCCTTGCTCGCGCCTCCGATACCCTGTGCCATTGTCCTCGTCTCCCTTTGCTTTCGGATGTGACGTTTGTGCGGACGGGGCCGGCCGTTTGCAGTTCGTCGAGTAACCGGGATGTGAACGTCCGGCCGGATCCGGTGTGCCTGGACACCAGCGGATGGGTGGCCCCGGCGGTACAGTCAAGGTGTATATGAAGTAAGAAGAAAACGCCGACGAAGTCGGCCCAAGGAGTTGAGCGCATCCATGAATCCGCTTGACTGGCCGGGCCCGCCTTTTCTGATGTTTTACGCGGCGCTTGGCATTGGTCTTGTTCTGACGGTCCATTTTGTGACCAACGACTGTTCCGGGAGTCTACCATCGTCAAAGATACCACGCGATCCCTGCGTCATCGCCTTCCTCCGCGGAGGAGCAAACGAGGTGTTGCGCGTCGCCGTGGTATCTCTGCTAGATCGGGCACTGCTCTCGGTGAAAGGCGACTGGCTGGTAGCCACCGGGGCCTGCGAAGGGAACGTGCTGGAGCGGGCGATTCTCCGCCATTTCGACAAGCCGCGGGAAGCCCGCACGATTTACGAGCTTGTCCCGCTCTGCCGGCCCTACGAGCTCCAGCTGCTCGATGAGCGGTTGATTTTCAGTGACGAGCAGCGAGCCGTCCGCTCGTTTGTCGCAGTGGGCGGCCTGTGTTTCCTGGCAGCGCTGGCGCTCGTCAAGATACACGTCGCGTTGACCAGGGGGCACTTCAATATCTGGTTTCTCGTGCTGCTCGCCATCGGGTTTTGTATCTTCCTGGGACTGGCCGCGAGGCGCCGGCCGTCCGCGCGTGGAAGGGCCGTGCTGGCCGACCTGCGCACGCTTCTTGTCCGGGAGCGAGCGCAGGTGAGACAGTTGCGCGGTGCTGAGCTGGGGCTGGTCGCCGCGGTGTTCGGGGTAGCCGCGGTCTCGGGAAGCCAGCTAGAAGTACGCCAGTTGTTTCCCCGTGCGCAGTCGCAGAGCGGAGGCTGTGGAAGCGGTGGTTGTGGGGCAGCCTGCGGCGCGTCCTGCGGCGGCGGGGGCGGGTGTGCAGGAGGCTGCGGTGGCTGCGGCGGTTGATCGCGTCGGTCTGGGCTGGCGTCCGGAGCTCGCCTCGGGAATTCTCATGCACCGCGACCGCGTCGACTGTCTGGAGGTGCTGGCGGACGACTGGCTCGACAAACCGCCGCGCGCGCCGCGTCGGCTTGCCGCGGAAATTCCGACGAGCCTGCACGGTGTCGGGCTGGGGCTCGCTTCAGCATGCCCGGTGGACGAAAATCGACTGGCTCGAGTTGCGTGGCTGATCAACGCGGTGGAGCCGGAAACGTGGTCGGAGCACTTCGCGTTCGTCCGCGCCGGCGGAATTGAAATCGGCCACCTGGCCGCGCCGCCGCGTACCATCGCCACGATTGAAGGTTTCACGCGCAATCTCCACCGCGCCCGCGTCGCTGTGGGGTCAATGCCGCTGATGGAAAACGTTGCGACACTGATGCGCCCCCCGGGCGAGCTGTCGGAAGCGGTCTGGATTCGGGACGCGCTGCTGTCTGGGGGAGCGTCGATGCTGCTTGACCTGCACAACCTGTATGCCAACGCAGCCAATTTCGATTACGATCCGCTGGATTTTCTCGCCGCGATTCCGCTGGAGCGCGTGCGGCAGATGCACCTGGCGGGCGGCCGCATGTGGCGGTCGCGCCTGCTGGACGATCACCAGCACGACGTGCCAGATCCGGTGTACGCGCTCCTTACGGAAGTTGCGGCACGGGTTCAACACCCGCTCACGGTTATCATTGAACGGGACGGGAATTTTCCGACGATAGAGCACCTGTTGTCCGAAGTATCCCGCGCAAGAGAAGCGCTTGCCCGAGGCCGCGCGCGATGAGCGACGAGCGCCTGGAGGTTTTTCTCGCGCGCCTGCTGGTCGATGAGAAAGCACGCGCTCGTTTTCTGGCGAATCCGCGCAGCGTGGCGGAAGAATTCGGCCTGGACTCAGACCTGTTCGGCGAGGTCGATCGCCTCGGCCTGGAGCTTGCGGCGGAGAGCTGCGCGGCGAAGCGCGTCAGGCGAAGTCAGAGGACGGTCAGAACATAGATCACGCCGTTGCTTCCCTCGACCGCGTGGGTGGGCCGGCGGGACTTCCCTGCGTGTACCATTTATGGCACACGCAGGGAAGTGGACAGCAGCCATGCCAGCCCCGGCTCCGAGTCCGGTAAGAGGGTCTCGGTAATCTTCTACAAGACGGAGGCCGGCAATGAGCCGGTGCGAGCTTGGCTGAAGGATGAGTTGGCCCGTGAGGACCGCCTTCTCATTGGACTGGACATCAAGACGGCCGAATACGCCTGGCCGTTGGGTCTGCCGACCTGTCGCCCGATGAAGGATGGCTCGTATGAAGTCCGGACCCACCTGCCCAGCAACCGCGTTGCCCGTGTGTTCTTCTACGTGGACAAGTTTCAGCGCATGGTACTGCTCCACGGCATCATCAAGAAGAGTCAGAAGACGCCTGTCGATGATCTCGAACTGGCACAGCATAGAATGGCTCAACATGAGAAAGGGGTCACGCAATGAAGGCACGACACACGACGCCTCCGTTTGACCATAGCGGCTCCACCTTCGATAGCTTTCTGGAGGAGGAAGAGATTCGTGGGGAGGTTGAGGCCGTAGCGATTAAACGCGTCATTGCCATGCAATTGCTTCAGACCATGGAAGCGCAACACATCAAGAAGAAAATCATGGCTGAACGCATGGGAACGAGCCGCTCTCAGCTGGATAGACTACTCGATGCCGACAACGCTGCGGTAAACCTCAAGACACTCGCAAGGGCAGCACATGTAGTCGGCAAGAAAATTCGGCTGGAGATGGTGGACATAATAGGCGAGGCGTGACCCTGACCGCATCATCCCGCTAACAGCGTGGGAGAAGGAGTATTAAACCTCGCAGAGAGGCGTCAATTCCTGAGCCGAACTACGCCTTGCCCAGCACTCGGGCCGTGAGGTCGCGCTGGCGGCTGACCTTCTGGCGGAGCTTCATCACCGAATACATCAGCGCTTCCGGGCGGGGCGGGCAGCCCGGGAGGTAGACATCCACCGGGATGACCTTGTCGATGCCCTTCAGGACCGAGTAGTTGTCGTAGTAGAAGGGCCCTCCGTTGGTGGCGCAGCCGCCCATGGCGATGACGTACTTGGGCTCGGGCATCTGCTGGTAAAGCAGCTTCACCCGCGGGGCCATTTTCAAGGTGCAGGTGCCGGCCACGATCATCAGGTCGCACTGGCGCGGCGAGGCGCGGAAGATCATCCCCAGGCGGTCGAAATCATAGTGCGACGCGCCCGCGGCCATCATCTCGATGGCGCAGCAGGCCAGACCGAAAAGCATGTACCAGAGCGAGTTGCAGCGGGCCAGGTTGAAGACGTCGTCGAGCGCCGCCAGGACCAGGTTGCCGCCAGCAATGGGCTCGACGTGCGCCGCGAATCCTTGCTCGGGGATCTGGATGCCGGTCCCCCCCGAAGGAGTCACGATACCCGCGGTCGAGGGATCAGCCATGCTTGTGCACCGTCTTTCTTGATGAGGTCGCGCTGAGCGCGGGTTTGTCCCCCAATTATAGTGTCCCCCGATCGACATTGTCAATCTTTTCATAATCTCGCGGGAACATTATAACTGCGCCGTTCTAGACGAGTACGCCGCTCTCTTGCGGGGCCTTCGGGGTCGCCTTCACCTGGATACGGACAATGTCGAGCTGGTCCTGAGCGACTTCCACGGGCGCTCCGGTCATTGGATCGACGGCGTTCTGGTTCTTCGGGAACGCGACAACCTCGCGGATCGAGTCCACACCCGACATGATCGCCGTGAGCCGATCGAAGCCCAGCGCGATCCCGCCGTGGGGCGGCGCGCCGTACTCGAACGCCTCCATGAGGAAGCCAAACTTCTCGTTGGCCTCCTCCTGGTTGAGCCCGATGGCCTGGAAGATCCGCTCCTGGAGGGGCCGCTGGTGGATTCGAATGCTGCCGCTCCCCAGCTCGTTGCCGTTCAGCACAAGGTCGTACGCGCTGGACCGCACGTTGCGCGGATCGGTGTCGATCAGCGGAATGTCCTCGGGGAGCGGAGAGGTGAACGGGTGATGCTCGGCCTCCAGCCGCTGCTCCTCCTCGTTCCAGTGGAACTGGGGGAAGTTCACCACCCACAGGAAGTTGTAGGTGCCCGGCGGGATGAGCTTGTGCTGGCGGCCCAGCTCCAGCCGCAAGCGGCCAAGGATGTCCAGTGCCTTCGACTTTTCCTCGTGCGCCACCAGCAGCACGAGGTCGCCCTCCTTCGCATGGGCCCGCAGCGCGTTCACGTGGGATTCCTGGAGAAACTTGCCGATGCTCGACTTCACGCCGTCGGCCTGGAAGGCTACCGCGTACAGGCCCGCCGCCCCGAGCGACTTCACGGTCTCGGCCAGCGTGTCCAGTTCCTTGCGGGACGCGCCGGCCTGTTCCGGGACCGCAATGCCGCGGATGGTTCCGTTGCGCTCGAGCACCTCGTTGAAGCGGGCGAACTCGGTTCCGCGCAGCCCTTCGGTGACGTCAAAAATCTCCATGCCAAACCGGGTGTCCGGCTTGTCGCTCCCGTAGCGCTCCATGATCTCGCGGTAGGGCACGCGGATGAAAGGCGTCTGGAGGTCGATCCCGGCCACCTGCTTGAAAACGTGCTTGAGCGTTCCCTCGATGACGGTGAACACGTCGTCCTGCTCCACGAAGGACATTTCCAGATCAAGCTGGGTGAACTCCGGCTGCCGGTCGGCACGCAGGTCCTCGTCGCGGAAGCAGCGCGCGATCTGGAAATAGCGCTCCAGCCCGCCCACCATCAATAATTGCTTGAACAATTGCGGGGACTGGGGCAGCGCGTAGAATTTTCCCGGGTTGACGCGGCTCGGGACCAGGTAGTCTCGCGCGCCCTCCGGCGTGCTGCGCACCAGGATGGGCGTCTCAATTTCCAAAAACCCCTGGCTGTCCAGGTAATCGCGCATGGCCTTGGCGATCTGGTGCCGCATGATAATCCGATTTTTCATCTTGTCGCGGCGCAGATCGAGGAAGCGATATTTCATGCGCAGGGCCTCGTCAGTGGCCTGGGTCTCGTCGGCCACCGGCACGGGCGAGGTTTTTGAGGTATTCAGAATGCGGATGGACTCGGCCAGCAGCTCCACGTCTCCGGTGGCCAGCCGGGCATTCGTCGTGCCGTCCGGCCGCTTGCCGACGGTGCCGGTCACGGCGATGACGAACTCGCTCTTGAGCGCCTGCGATTTCTCGAACGCCTCGCTGTTGTGCTGAGGATTGAACACGACCTGGGTGATACCGTCGCGGTCGCGGAGATCGATGAAGGTCATCCCCCCGAACTCGCGGCGTCGGTGCACCCAGCCCATCAGGGTCGCCTTGCCGCCGACGTCTCCGTCGCGCAGCGCTGCGCAGCCGTGGGATCTCTTCAGGCCGATCATCGGCTCAACCATGTCGTGTCTTCTCCTCAAAAGGCTCGATGGAAAGCGTGCTGTTTCTGGCGTCAAGATGCGGGTTCCTCCCCGAGCAGGAGTTGAGGCGGCGGTTGGGGCAGGACCGCTCATGGACTCACTCACACTATCCGCCGCCCGTCGCGAGCGCTTTGCCCGGCTGCACGATGAGGGCTGCTTCGTCATCCCCAACCCCTGGGATGCTGGCGCTGCCCGCTACCTCCGCCACCTGGGCTTCGCCGCGCTGGCCACCACGAGCGCCGGCTTCGCGTTCAGCAGAGGCCTGCCCGACGAAGTGGGAGTGTTGTCCCGCGACGCGGTGCTGCGGCACGTCGCGGAAATCGTTGCGGCCACCGACCTCCCGGTCAACGCGGATCTCCAGGAGGGCTATGCCGACGACGAGGATGGCGTCGCGGAAAGCGTGCGGCTGTGCGTGGAAACCGGCGCCGCCGGGCTCTCCATCGAGGACGCCACGGGGGATGCCGAGCGGCCGCTCTTTGACCTGCCGACCGCGGTGCGCCGCTTGAAGGCGGCGCGGGCCGCCATTGACGCCAGCGGCCATCGGGTGGTGCTGACGGCCCGCGCGGAGAGCTACCTGGTGGGGCACTCGGAGCCCCTGAGGGACGTGCTGCGGCGCCTCACGGCGTACGCGGAGGCAGGCGCGGACGTGCTGTTCGCGCCGGGCCCGCGCACCCGCGAGGAGATCGCGGAAATTGTCCGAGCCGCGGCGCCGTTGCCGGTCAATGTACTGGTCTCCTCGGATTTCGGTCTGACCGTGGCGGATCTCGCGGCGCTCGGCGTGCGGCGCATCAGCGTCGGCTCGGCCCTGGCCCGAGCAGCGTGGAGCGGGTTCATCCGGGCCGCGCGAGAGATCGCGGAGCAGGGGCGTTTCGCCGGACTGGCGGATGCGACGCCCTTCGCGGAGCTTAATCAGGTTTTCGGGGAGCCTTCATAACCACGCGCTGCATGGATAACCGTGCATTGCACGGTAATATTACCACGCAGTGCGCGGTTAACCAGGAGATTTGCATTGCCCCATCGGTAATCAGAACAAATGAAAGGGGCGCCCGTGCAAGGCGCCCCGAAAAAGGTGGCATTTGATGCAGATTGAGTTTAGAGAGGCATTGTGTGACTTGGGAAGATGACCTTAGACTTGGGGTCATTTAACAAGGTGGCGTCACTGTTGAAGACAGGCCTTCCGTCTGGAAGAGCGATATCGAGATTGTTTCCACCGTCGTGAAAGTGCTCACGATCTTCACTCCCTCTTCAGGTGCGGCGCGGCTCCCGAAGCCGTTTCGCGTCCCTCGTTGAATTTACTGTAGCACGCCGGTAAATCGCCCGAATGTTAATATTCTGTGAATTCGCGGCATGATTGTTGCTGGCTTATGAACAAATTATGAACAAGGGCGGCTGCCCGCCGTTGAGACGCCGCGCGCTCTACCCAGGCCTGCTGGTCCGTCGTCTCCGGCAGCGGGTGAAGTTCAGAGCTTGCCGATCAGCATCAGCACTCCGACGGCGATGAACAATAGAGCGGCGGCGCGCTTGATCCATTCGAGGGGCAGCACATGTGACAGGCCGGCCCCGACGGCGACGCCCAGCGCGGAAACGCACGCGAGGGCGAGCGAGGCGGCGATGAAGACGGTCCACGGGCTCCGTGTCTGAGCCGCGAGCGTCATCGCGGCGAGTTGGGTCTTGTCTCCCATCTCCGCGAGAAAAATCATGCCAAAGGTGGTGGCCA
>VGFD01000065.1 GCA_016868975.1 Armatimonadota bacterium
CCGCGGCCGTTTCCTGCTCCAACAGCGGGTTGTACGCCACTTCGCGGTGCATTTTCGCGCTTTCGAAGGAGGGCATGGCGCCGGCCTGGCTGGGCCGCGTGAACGCGCGCGGGGTGCCCTACAACGCACGGGAGAATTTGTGCAGAAAATGTGAAGACCGCGCCGGTATCGTTCGAAAGACCGATACGAATACGCCTCCGGGTGAGGACGAGAGGGGTCGTCTTCGTGTATAATACGAAGTGCCGGGGGGCCAGGGTGGACTTCCCAGAGAAAGGGTCGCATGCTGCACGAGGGGCAGGTCCTCAACGATCGGTACCGCATCGAGCACGAGCTCGGGCGCGGCGGCATGGGCAGCGTGTACCTGGCCACCCACCTGGGGCTGGAGGGCATGGTGGCGGTCAAGGAAATGATCGTGGCCCTCCCCGACAACGAGGAGCGCGCGGCGGCCATGCGGCAGTTCCGCACCGAGGCGCAGATGCTGCACCGCCTGCAGCATCCCTATCTGCCGCGGGTGCACGACTTCTTTGAATCCGACTGCCTGAACTACATCGTCATGGACTTCGTGGAAGGCGGCACGCTGCGCGACCAGCTGATGAAGCGCGGGCCGCTTCCCGAGCACGAGGTGCTGGGCTACGCGCTGCAATTGTGCGACGTGCTGGAACATTTACATCGGCAAGATCCGCCCGTCGTATTCCGCGACTTGAAGCCCTCGAATATCATGCTCGACCGGGCCGGGCGCATCCAGCTCATTGATTTCGGGCTCGCCAAGGTCCTCAATCCAGTGACCGGCAGCGGCACCCAGACCGCCATCCGCGGCTCCGGCAGCCCGGGCTACGCCGCGCCCGAGCAGTACGGCTCCAGCACCGATCCCCGCAGCGACGTATACGCCCTCGGCTGCACCATGTATCACCTGCTCACCGGAAATATTCCGCCCCAATCCATCGAGCTGGCCTCGGGGATGATCCCCCTGGTGCCGGTCCGCGAGATGCGCTCGGACCTTTCGCCTTACCTGGCCGACGCCATCGAGCGAATGATGCGGCTCAACCGCGACGAGCGGCCGGCCTCCATGGCGGAGGTGCGTGCGCTGCTGGTGCCGGTGCGGGCCATTGGCGGGCAGCCCACCACCGTCCCCGCGAAGGCACGGGGCTCGGCGCGCGCGCTGTCGCCGCTGGCGGCCGTGGCCATGGCGGCGGTGGTCCTGGCGGGGATATTTTTTGGCTACGGCTTCCTCCGCAGGGAGCGCGCGGTGGCCGAGCAGCCGCGCAAGCCGGTCGCGACGACGCCGGCGAAGGCGGTGCCCGTAGCGCTTACGCTGGCTGTGTCGCCGGTGGGCAGTACCCTCCTGGTGGACGGCGCGCCCCTCCAGAAACTGGGCACGCCGCCGGTCCACGTGACCTTGAAGCCGGGGGCCCACCGCCTGGAGTTCCGTCGCGAGGGCTACAAGTCGGTGTTCATGTCCAGCGGTCCGGACCGGCCGCTGGCCAATCCGCTGCAGGTGACGCTGGCGCCGAATCCCGCGTTGTTGACCGTTGAGCAGCCCGTGGGTCGCACGCTGGTGGTGGACGGTTATCGGCGGGGGACGCTGCCCGTAAAGGGACTGGCCTTGGCGCCAGGCCGTCACGAGATCAAGGTGGACTCTGCCGAGTATCCCGCCCAGGAAATCACGGTGGCGCCTGGCGAGGTGCGGGCGGTGGCATTCCAGGCGGCCGCGGCGCAGGTCCCCTCCGCTCCCGCCGCGCAGCCGCGGGTGGTGGCGGTCGCGACGCAGGTCCCCTCCGCTCCCGCCGCGCAGCCGCGGGTGGTGGCGGTCGCGACGCCGTCGTATCCCACGTACACGCCCACGCCTTCGGCGACGACGGTGTCGTACGAGAAGCCCGCCTATAAGCCCGCTGACGATGCAACGCCGACCTACACGAGTTACAAGCAGGTGGTGTCCAGCGGCGGCATCGAGGTGGCGCCGGGCGACCACTTCGGGCCGCTCCGCCTGGGAAGCAGTATCGAGTCGGCGGTGGCTTCGCTGGGCGGGCGCTGCCGAAGGCGTGAGGATCGCATTGGCACCACGTATATCTTTTACGACGAAAAGCTTTTTGTGGTGGCGCGCGACAACCGTGTAGTGGGCATCGCGAAATTCCTGTGCGACCGCAAAATGGAGTGCCGCACGCCGTCCGGCCAGGCGCTCTGGGGATCCACCGAGTCCGACATGACGCGGGAGTTCGGGCCGGGGACGGCGTCGTACGGCCTGCCAGCCGGGCCGGAGACCTCGCTCACCTGGTACACGCATTCCCAGGGCATCGCGTTCCAGTACAAGAACGGCCAGGTGGCCGGGGTGATGGTGCTCGATCCCCAGGTTCTTGCATACGCGCATCAGGAACTTCTGACTAAACAACGGGGGGTCCAGGGGGGCCGAAGGACACTTTCCCTGGGTCAGACGACTAGCGGCGCGCATTCTCCAGCCAGGGCTTTTACGGATAAGTTCCCCAGACGGTGAAGCAGGTTTCCTATCGGATCATCGCCATTTACGTGATTCCGGTGTTTCTGCTGGTGTGCATCCTGCCCTGGCAGGACGCCAAGGTGGAGGAGAGCGTCTTTGCCATCGCGCTCTCGAAGTACGGCTTTGAATGGGCCGGCAACCTGTTCTTGCTGGTGGTGCTGACCGCGGCCGTTTCCTGCTCCAACAGCGGGTTGTACGCCACTTCGCGGTGCATTTTCGCGCTTTCGAAGGAGGGCATGGCGCCGGCCTGGCTGGGCCGCGTGAACGCGCGCGGGGTGCCCTACAACGCCATTCTCACCTCCATCGCCGGGTGCTGGCTCTTCATTATCGCTTTTTCCTTGATGAACGATGAGGCGAAAGCGCAGTACGTGCAATTGTTGGTCATCTCCGGTTTTACCGGCGGCATCGCATGGATTTCCATCTGCTGGTCGCAACTGCACTTTCGTCGGCGCATGATCGCGGAAGGCAACGAGCATCTGTTACAGTACAAGGCGCCGTTCTTTCCGTGGTTCACGCTCATCGCCATCTGGGCGCAGGTGGCCTGTTTGCTGGGCGCCATGTTCGACCCGGGACTCCGCTTGCCGGCCGTGCTCGGCTTCGTCCTGCTGATCATCCCCATGGGGCTCTACCAGATCTTTGGCAAGAAGAAATTGAATTAGCGTCGACAGCGTCGTCGACAGCGTAATTCAATCACTTATCCGTTTATCCGTTCCGTCACTTATCCGTATCCGTCAATCACTTATCCGTGGGTGAAGTACTTGCGGTACACGCTGTAGATGCACTCCAGCAGGCGTTGATCATTGGGATAGTCCATGTAGTTCTTGGGGGGGCGTGCCAGGATCTCTTCGAACTCGCGGATGGTCAGCCCGAGCTTCTTGGCGATGTATTCCGTGTCGCGAGCGACCTCTGCTTCGTTGAACGGGGGCTGCTCGAGTGCTGCGAGGGCTTCCTGCCGGGTGACCTCTCCGGCGCAGATTTGCGTTGACAGCGTAGCCTTGCGATAGTCGATGCCGAATTTCTTGGGATGGATGTAGGACTGGACGAAGGCGGTGATCTTTGACTCGTGGTGCTTTCCGCCATAGTTCTTCCAGCCCAGCTCTTCCTGCAGGACCCGGATGGCATCGCTCTTCGAGTAGGGCACGAGATTGAGCGGATACGCGAAGCGGATGCCCTTCACCAGCTTGCAGTACGTCTCGCGCTCGAATCCGAACATGGGAAACGTCTTGAGGGACCGCTTACCGAAGCGCTTGTGGATAGCCTTGAGGAACTTCACGTCCTTCTGGTTGTAGTGCCAGCGCGCCGGAAGGATTCCCTCGGTCGCGTAGTTGCCGCCACTGATGATGAAGCGGATTCCGTGCTCCATCGCGGCCAGGTGCAAGGTCGCCGGAATGGCCATGTCGGTGGGAGTCTCGATCTCCGGTACGGAGGCTTTGAAGAAGGCGAGCTGCAGGTCCCTGAACTCCTCCCAGTCCAAAACGTGGCTCTGGTAGTCCATGCCAAGGGTTTTGGCCAGGTTCTTGATGTTCTTGACCGCGGTGTCCGTATTCCATCCGTTGTCCATGTGGACCGCAAGGGGCCGCAGCCCGTGCTGAATGGCCACGTACGCAACGTAGGTGCTGTCCACTCCACCGCTGATGCCGATGACGCAGTCGTACGGCTTGCCGCGGCCGTCCCGTTTGATGCGTTCCACGAGCTCCCGCAGGCGCCAGCGGCTCTCCTCTCCGCGGTAGGTCAGACTCGAGATGCGCGTCACGTAGTCGGTGCAGTGGTTGCACTGCCCCTCCGGATCGAAGCGAATGTCCGGATCGCTGGTGTCCATCACGCACCGCGTGCACTGGCGGAAGGCAGGCGCGCTCATTGGAACGCCATCTCCGACCGCTCCGGATACGTGATCAGGACGCCCCGGCGGGGGCCGTGGAACACGAACATGCTGCCCGCCGCCACCGCGGTGGCAAGCCCTTCGGACCGGCCTCGCAAGAGATCGTGCAGCCCGCCGGCCCCACCAAGGGCCACCACGGGGATCGGGACGGCTTCGGCAATGCTGCGGACGAGCGGGATGTCATAGCCTTGCATGGTTCCATCGCGCTCGATGGATTGGACGATAATCTCGCCGGCACCCTTGTCCGCAGCCAGCCGGGCGAACTCCTCCGGCGCCCGCCCGGTCGCCTGCGTGCCGCACACCGCCCAGGTCTGGAGCTTTCCCAGGAGTGGCTTCTTGACGTCCATGCACACCACAACCGTGGACGATCCGAACGTATCGGCCGCAGCCGCGATGAAGTCGGGGTTCTCGGCCGCGACCGTGTTGAGCACGACTTTCTCCGCCCCGGCCCCGAGGATGGCGCGGATGTCCTCCAGCGTACGGATGCCGCCCCCCACGGCGAACGGCATGTTGGCCTCCTCGCCCACCTCGCGCACGAAGTCCAGCGAGATGACCCGTTTCTCGCGGGATGCCATGATGTCCAGGAAGATCAGCTCGTCGGCCTCGAGGTCGTTGAAGATGCGCACGGCGTTGATCGGGTCGCCGACGTAGGTGGGCTTGCCGAAGCGGGTCGTCTTGACCAGCCCGCCGTTGCGCAGCAGCAGCACCGGGATCACGCGCGGCCTGAACATCTCAGGACGCCAGGAAGGCGCACAGCATGCGCTCGCCGCATCCATGGCTCTTCTCCGGATGGAATTGCACGCCGACGATGTTGCCCCGCTCGACGCCCGAGGCGAAGCGGTACACATACTCGGTTTCGAGAAGGACGTCGCGGTCGTCCGCGCACACGAAGTGATAGGAGTGCATGAAGTAGAACGAAGCATCCGGCGGCATCGGCTGCAGCCAGCGGCTCGGCTTCGCCTGGCGCGCGCCGTTCCAGCCCATCTGGGGCACCTTGTGGCGCAGCGGGTCTTGCACTTTGAAGCGAACCACCTGCGCGTCGAGCCAGCCCAGTCCCTCCACGTCCCCTTCTTCGCTCCGTCTGGCAAATAGCTGCATACCCAGGCAGATGCCCAGCACTGGCGTCTGCCTGCCCAGCACGGCCTCGTTCAACGGCGCGATGAGCTCCCGCTGCTTCAGGTTTTCCATGGCCTTTCCAAAGTGGCCGACGCCCGGCACCACGAGCAGCTCCGCCCGGGCCACCTCGCCCGGATCCGAGCTCACCCGCGGGTCCGCACCGATCCGTCGGAACTTGCGGAACACCGAATGGAGGTTGCCCATGCCGTAGTCCACGATTACGACCTTGCGCATGATTGCCTCATCTCTCGAAGGATGGCCGCCATCCGCTGCGCCTGGGCGCGTCGCGAGAAGGCCTCCGCGGACGCTCCGTCCCACGCGATGCGCCGGTTCTTCTGGAATTCGTCCAGCAAGCCGCGGAGGACGGCGTCCAGGTGGTGCGCGTCCCGGATCACTACGCCGGCGCGCGCTTCTTCGATGAGGCGCTCTATGGGCCGATGGGTCTCGAAGGCTCCGTGCGGCAGGTTGTAGCAGCGCTCCTTGAGCCGCAGCGCCTCGGGGTCGTTGGAAAAACACAACAGGACCTTGCGCCGCAGTGCCAGGTACTCATACACCTTCGATCCCACCGTCGCGTAGTCGTTGAAGAGCAGGAGCGCGTTCGCCGCGGACATCTCCGCGGCCGCCTGGCCGTTCGGAAGGCGATCGAGGATGGTGACGTGCGGCGCCAGCCCCGGGAATTCCGATGCCAGCATCCCCTCCACCTCGGTGCGGGCATTGATGCCGACGAACTTCAGCGACAGCGCGCAGCCACGCTCGCGCACCAGCCGATCGCAGACCTCGAGGAAGCTCCGCACCGGATGCCACGGGTAGAGACTGCCAGCCAGGGCAATGGTGAGCCGATCGTGCCCCTGTTCGACGCCGCTCGCCATGGCGACGGCCTCCGGGTCGTACCCGTTGGGGACGATGTGCACCGTCTTCCCGGGATGCATCGGCGCCAGCAGGTCGCGAAAGAACTCGGAGACCGTGGTCACCGCCGATACGCTTCGAGTGAAGCGGCGCTCCACGCGCGTTTCCCAGGACGGCGAGATCTGCTTGAGAGGTTGGCCGAGGTCATGGGACCATGGATCGCGGTAGTCGGCGATCCATGGAATTCCGAACTCCGACGCCAGCAGCGAGGCATAGCGGAACAGCACGAACGGCTCCCCGGTCGCCACGAGGGCGTCCACGGGGTTCCGGTGCAGGTATTCCCGCGCGGCCTGGTACAGGCCGTACCTGGGTCCGATGGGAAGGTAGTACTGGCCGATCTCGTAGGCCGCGGTAATGGCCTTGCGGATCAGGCGAAATTTTTTCGGACCATGCGTCAGCAGGAGGCGATTGCTCAAGTTGGGCCGGTAGGGTGTCCGCAGCACCGTGCCGTGGTCGCTCGGCTCGACGACCACCTCCGGCGTGGCGCTCGGCGCGACGTAGTCCCGCTCGTCCCCGTAGCGGTTCTCCCACTGCCGCGTGACCACCACGGGCTCGACTCCGTAAGCGCCCAAATAGCGAAGCCAGGAGTATGCGCGCAGGCCTCCAACGCGCACCAGAGGCGGAAAGTCGTAAGCAAGAATGAGCGCTTTCACGGGGCGCTGCATTCTGGAGCGGCGCGGTGCCATTCCTGCTGTTTCACGCGCCGCCAAGCGCCGTGAGATAGAACGACTTCATCCGCTCCTGATGGCGTTGGTGCGAAAAGTTCGCCTCGAAGCGTCGCCGCGCCCGCGCTCCCATCTCTCGGGCCGCCGCGGGGTCCGCGGCAAGCGCGGCCATCGCGCCGCTCAACGCGTCCACGTCATCCACCGGCACGACGGCTCCGGTCTCCCCGGCGCGCACGATCTCCGGCAGCGCTCCGTGATCGCTGACCACGATCGGCATCGCGAACGACATGGCCTCGGCCACGACCAGCCCGAACCCTTCCGCGCGCGCGGGGTGCACGAGCGCGTCCGAGGTGGGAAGTACCTCGCGGTACAGGCGCTCCCGATCGATCCAGGGGAATGCCTGGAAACCGGGTTCGCCCTCCAACTCGGCGTACGCCGCATCGCCCACCAGGACGGCTTCCACGGCCTGGCCCTGGCGGCGCAGCCGGCGCACGGCCTCGATAAAGAGGTCGGCTCCCTTCCGGCGCGCGTTTCGGCCAATCAGCAGGAAGCGGAACGTCGCGGGATTCGGCTCCCGCACGGGAACGGCGGGGGTGGGCAAGCCGGGGGGGATGACCGTCACCCGATCCGCGGGCACTCCTGCCCGCACCAGGAATCCGCGCGCGAACTCGGACAGCACCGCAATTCCACGCAATCCCTTCCACGATACGAACTCATTGTGAATCCCGAGCCGAGGCAGGATGCGGCGCGCCCGCGCGTACAGGGCGTCAATGCGATGCGGCGCCCAGCCTTCGTACTCTTGCACGTAGTGGTAATACGAGCCGCCGCCCAGCGTCATGACGACGGGGGTGCGGCGCTTCGAGCCGATCCACGATGCGGTGTTGTGCACGTGGACCAGATCGAAGCGATCCGACACGCGATACGCGCGCAAGCCGTGCAGCATGTGGATACGCGGGTGGACGAGCCGGTTGTAGGCGACTTCCCATACGGTGAGCGCGCGCGCGCCCTTCGCGCTCTCGTGCGGCTCTCGCACAACCGTATAGCGCACGCCGTCCGGCGGGTGAGCGATCAGCTCGTCCATGAGCGTGTCCTCGCCGCCGCCGCCGCGCGTTCCCACGAGGAGGCATTCCACAATCACTTCGCCTTAAGCAGTTTGCAGCAAGTGCCGTTCATGGCTTACCTTCACGTCCGCGATCACAAATCGGGGACATTGCTCTCGCAGCGAGCTTCATCCCAGGAAAGTAGCGTCTCGTCCAGCGCACCAGGGCGCTCCCCGGCGACGCGCCGGGAGTCCCCGCGGGCGGGCGCGACGGGTGCGCCGGCGCCGTTGAAGCACTGGCGGCGTGAGAAGCGACCTTCGCCGTGCCGCCGAGGAGCCGGCGCACGTACCGGACCCACCGGGAGGCGAGCGCGGGGGCTGTCTGGACGAAGTCGGGGAGCGACCCGGTAATTTCGACGGATGGGAAGCCGGCGGCCGTCATGCAGCTGCGGAGCGAAGCCGGCGTGATGTGGTGGAGATGGACGGGGAGGTCGTAGATTTCGCGGCGCCTGGCCGGACAATCGGGCCGCCCTTGCGCTGCCCTATCCGTTTCCACCGGCGCCGTAGCTTGTATCAATGCGTTTTCTCCATCTCGATAAGGGACGTGAGCTTCAATCTCCGCTCCCGGCTTCCTTCTCGGCGCCCGCGGCCTGCAACGATCGCGAGCCACATGCGAAGTTCCAGCCACGCGGTGTCCAGGCGGTCGCGCACGTACCCAGAGGGTTTACAGAGGGAGAGGATGCCGAACGCGGCAGCCTCGAACGCGAGGCCGGCGGCGCGAGCCAGAACGGAAAGGCGCCGACCCAGACTTGTGGCGTGACGCCGCTGAAAGTACAAGTCGCCTTCGAGCGCCAGACGCGTTCGCCAGGCGTCGCTTTCCGGCGCGGACGCACCCCCACGGTGCACGACTGTCACCGCAGGCTCGAACGCGATCGTCCAGCCGGCGCGACGAATGCGCCAGCACCATTCTTGCTCCTCACCGTACAGAAAAATCTCCGCGTCAAAACCATCGGTCTGGTAAAAGACTTCTCGCCGCACCAACATGCACGCGCCCACGACCCAGTCCACTTCGCGTGCCGCGTCGTGCGGCCAGAAGTCGGCCAGCAGCCAATCCGCGGCGCGGGAGCGGCCCAGGGCGCGGTACAGCCCGAAGCGACGGAGCAACTCGCGCCAGACGGCTGGAAAACGCCGCGCGGTCGGTTGCACGCGCCCGGCTTCGTCGACCAGGCGTGGTCCAACGACGCCCAGTTCGGGTCGCGCGTCCATAATTGCCACGACCGTGAGGTGCTTGAGCAGGTTCCCTATCGGCATGTTGTCGCGACGGTTCCGCGCGTCCTGCGACGCATCTTCCTGCGTGATCGCGCCCTGCTGCGATCGCTTCACGCCGCGCCCCAGCGCCGCCGAGGAAGGCGTCCGGCCGGTGGTGGGCTGGGTTGGCAGCCACTCGACGGCCCGTTTTCTCCTTCCCCTGGCGCCCGCGTTGCGCGTGCTGGCCCGGGAGGAGAAGTTTGTCCTCCGGCTGGTGGGCGCCCGGGTTCCCTTCGACGGAGTGGCGGTCGAGCACCACGAGTGGACGCTGGCCTGCGAGATCGATCACTTTCGGAAGCTCGACATTGGCCTCTATCCGCTCTCCGACGAGGTCGCTTCGGCGGGCACCAAGCTCGGCTTCAAGCTACACCAGTACATGGCGGTCGGCGTGCCGGCGGTGGCGTCGTCGGCCGGGTTGACTCCTTCTCTGGTCCGTGACGGCGAGACGGCGCTGCTGGCCGACAGTCCCGAGGAATGGCAGGCCGCGCTGCGGCGCCTGCTGCGAGATCCGGCCCTGCGTCGCCGGATCGGTGAGAACGGCCGCGCTGAGGTCGAGGCTGCCTGGTCGCTGCGGACCCACGCGCCGCGACTCGAGCAACTCTTGCGGGAAGCGGCTCGATGAAAGTCCTGGTGACCGGCATCGCTGGTTTCATCGGCTATCACGTCGCGCGCCGCCTGCTGGAGCGGGGCGACGAGGTCGTCGGCATGGACAACCTCAACGAATACTATGACGTGCGCCTGAAGCAGCGCCGGCTGGCTCGTCTCCAGTGTCGCTTCGAGCGGCTCGACGTGGCTGACGGCCCCGCGGTTGCGAAGCTGGTGGAAGAGAGCCGGCCGGACCGCGTGGTGCACCTGGCCGCGCAGGCCGGCGTGCGGCACTCCCTGAGCCACCCGCACGCTTACGTTGAAAGCAACGTCAGCGGCTTTCTCAGCGTGCTGGAAGCCGTGCGCCATCACGGAGCGGAGCACCTCGTCTACGCCTCGTCGAGCTCGGTGTACGGTGGAAATCGCGAGATGCCGTTCTCCACCGAGCAGCGCGCCGACACCCCCCTGAGCCTGTATGCCGCCTCCAAGCGGGCCAACGAGCTGATGGCCCACGCGTACAGCCACCTCTACCGCATCCCCTGCACTGGCCTGCGATTCTTCAGCGTTTACGGTCCCTGGGGGCGACCGGACATGGCGCTGTTCATGTTCACCCGGGCGATTCTCGAGGGACGACCCATCGAGGTGTACAACAACGGGCAGGTGCGGCGCGACTTCACCTACGTCGACGACGTGGTGGAGGCGACCCTGCGCGTGCTGGACGGCGCGCCCGCCGGTGACCCGCCCTGTCGGCTGTACAACGTGGGGAGTCATCAGCCGGTGATGCTGACGGAGTTCATCGACGTCCTCGAGGAGTGTCTGGGGACGAAAGCGGAGCGGATTCTCAGCCCGCTGCTCCCGCCGGACGACGTTCCCGCGACCTTTGCCGACGTCACTGACCTGGAGCGCGACTTCGGCTTTTCTCCGGCCACCCCGGTGCGCGACGGCGTGGCCCGCTTCGTGCGCTGGTATCGCGAGTACTACGCGGTCTGACTGAGCGTTACGCCGCGCGGTTGGCTGCTGAAGCGGCTCAGCCAGACTCCCAGGCATCCCAGGCCCATCGCGGCCACGGCGAAGGCAACGCCGAACCACACGCGCGAGCCGCTTCGCTCGACGAGCAGCGCGGCGCCGCCGGTGAACGCGGCAAGGACCACCAGCGACAGGACCGCGCCCCGCTCACTGAAGCCGGCGTAGACCAGGCGGTGCGAGCTGTGGTCGCGGCCGCCCTGCGAGATCGCCCGTCCTTCGCGGCGCCGACGCACGATGACCAGCAAGGTGTCGAAAATCGGCACCGCCATGATGAGCGGCGGGAGGAAGGCAGTCTGCGGCGCGCCGCGCACGTTGCCCCAGAACCCGACGGTGACCAGCCCGGCCAGCATGTAGCCGAGGAACAGGCTGCCGCAATCCCCCATGAAGATGCGCGCGGGGCGCCCGGGCGGACAGTTGAACCAGAGGAATCCAAGGCAAGCCAGGACCACGCTCAACGCCAGCGAGGCGACGTCCGGATCCCCCAATAGCATGGCGCGCCCGGCCAGGACGCCGGCCACGACGGCGGACACCCCCGCCGACAGCCCGTCCATGTTGTCGAGCAGGTTGAAGGCGTTGGAGATGCCGAGCATCCACAGGAAGACCAGCGGGATGGCGATCATGAAGCCCTCCGACATGCGTTGCAGACCCACGCCCATCAGGAAGGGGGTGATTGCCATCATCTGGCCGACGAACTTCGCCTGGGGATTCATGGGCCGTCGGTCGTCGAGCCAGCCCACCAGGAAGATCGTGCTGGCGCCGAACAGGAGGCCGAGCAGATCCAATCTTCCTTCCACGCCCCAGCGCTCGACCAGGAGTCCGGCCCCGTAAAGCGTGGCTACAAAGATCGCCACTCCGCCGAACAGCGCTGTCGGCTGTTGATGCCAGCGGTCCTTGCGGGGCTCGACGAGCCAGCCCTTTCGATGGCTGAGGCCGATCATGGCCCAGGTCAATAGAGCGGCCAGCGGGAGGCTGAGCAGCAACACTCAGCTAGCGGCTTCCAGCATCGGGCGGGAAGCGTGATCGATCACCTGCCGCAAGATCGCTTCGAGGGGCACCCGCGGGCAAAAGCCGGCCAGCCGTTCAAGCTTGCGGGTGCACGGCTGCCGGAACCTCATGTCCTCAAAGCCCGGGCCGTAGGCTTCCTCGTAGGAAACGGTGCGGATCTCGGAATCGCTGCCCACCATTTCCCTGACGAGATGGGCCAGTTCCAGGATGGAGATCTGCGCGCCGCTGCCCACGTTGATCACCTCGCCCACCGCCTGGGGAGCCGCCATGAGCCGGGTGATGGCCTGCACCGCGTCGCCCACGTAAGTGAACGATCGCCGCTGGCTGCCATCTCCATGCACGATGATGGGAGCGCCGGCGAGGGCGGCTTCCACGAAGCGGGGGATAACCATCCCATATCGGCCGGTTTGCCGCGGGCCAACGGTGTTGAAGAAGCGGGGGATGACCACTTCCAGGCCGCGCTCGCGATGGTAGGCCAGGCCCAGGAACTCGTCGATGGCCTTGGCCGCGGCGTAGCTCCAGCGACCCACCGTGGTGGGGCCGTAGATGCGCTCGCCGTCCTCGCTCAGAGGACGGTTTTCGCCCTGGCGCCCGTACACCTCGGAAGTGGACGCGAGCAGCACCCTCTTGCCGAAGCGGTGCGCCAGTTTGAGCACCACCTCGGTGCCCCGCAGGTTGACCTCCAGGGTCCGTACCGGGCTTTCTACCACCAGGCGGACGCCCACGACCGCGGCGAGATGGTAGACGTGATCGACCCGGTGGGTCAACTCGTTCATCACGGCTTCGTTGGTGACCGAGTCGATCACCACGTGGAGCCGGGGATGGGGGTGGAGATTGTCGAGCGAGCCGCTGGAGAGGTCGTCGATGACCCAGACTTCACAGCCGCGCTCCAGCAGGTGATCCGCAAGATGCGAGCCGATGAAGCCGGCCCCTCCGGTGATCAGGACTTTCATCGTTGCACCTCTCTGTACGCGTGCTTCATGCGCGCGACCACCGCGCGCTCGTCAAACTCCCGCAGCACCTTCTCGCGGCCTCGGGCGCCCATGCGCGCCTGCTCGCTCGGGTCGGCGAGCAGGCGGTGCAGCGCCCCGGCCAGGGCGACGCTGTCCCGGGGGAGCACGAGGTAGCCGTTGACGCCGTCCTCGACGACCTCCCGACAGCCCGGAATGTCGGTGGCCACGATGGCCCGCCCCATGGCCGCGGCCTCCAGCAGCGCGCGCGGCGTGCCCTCCCGATAGGATGGGAGAACGACGACGGCTGCCTCGGCCAGGTGGGGACGCACGTCCTCGACCTCGTCCACCCAGCGGACGGTCCCGTCCGATTGCCAGCGGGCGATCTCGTCCGTCGGGATGGCCGTGGGATTGCGATCGTCGCGGCGGCCCAGCAGGACGAACTCGACGTCGGGGCGCGCGCGGCGTATGGCGGCCGCGGCGGCGACAAACTCGCGAACCCCCTTGTCGGCGAGCACCCTCGATACCATGAGCACCTGCGGTGCTCGGGGACTGGCCGATGGGCGAGGGGAGAAGTGCTCAATGTCAACCCCGGAGCCGGCCAGCGCCTCGGCCCGGGCGGGCGCAACCATGCCGCGCTCGACAAAAAGCCGAAGGTCCTCGGTGTTCTGGAAGAACGTGCGATCCGCTGCGGCCAGCGCCCGGCGGTACATCTGCTCCACCAGGGGGCGAAGCCATCGCGGCGCGCTGCCGGTGAAGACGTAGCCCAGACCGGTCACCGTGTTGACCACCCACGGCACTCGCGCCATGCGTGCGATCAGGCTCCCGTAGATCACCGGCTTGATGGTGAAGTGATGGACCACATCCGGGCGTTCCGCGCGATAGAGCCGGTTGAGTGCAAGCAACAGACGGGCGTCCTTCCAGGGCCTGAGCGCGCGTCGGTCGATGGGCAGCCCGGTGAATCGAACGCCCAGCGAGCGAAGTCGCTCTTCATAACCGTCGCCCTCTCCGCCGGCACAAACCACCTGGTGCCCTTCCGCCTTCAAATCCCGAATCAGTCCCTGGCGAAAATTGAACAGCGTCCATGCGCAGCGTGAAACGAGCAGAATCTTCAATGTGGTCCCACCCTCAGCGGATTCGGGAGCGCTTCGTTGGACGCACCACCCTCTCCTGTTGTGCGGGCGGTTTCCAGCCACGAGCAGCGCCCAGAGCGCGTGTCCGAAGTCCGCTTCCCCGGAAGCCGGGTCAGCGCGCTTCCTGCGGAAGCGTGGATTCCAGGCGGTGAGTGGCGGCATTGTAGCGGACGATCCAGACGTCGGTTCCCGGATCTTGTGGCGCTTGCTCGGTGGCCACCACCGGGAAGTCGGCCGATTCCGGGCCGCTCCGCCACAGGTGAACCCTCGTGGGCCAACCGCCGCTCAAATGGAAGATCGCCCCATCGTTGAACGCGGAAATGAACATGTAGGCCGGCCAGCGCACGTCGTCGCGTGGCGTGAAGCGATCTGGAAAATCCACTACCGCGACGTCCCGGAAGGCGCCCATGTGCTCCTGGTAGAGCGCGCGGAACTGTGCCACCACGGCGGTCGACGCGCGCCAGTCGTCGAGCCGCTCGCGGACGAAGCCGGTGCCACCCAGCACAATGGCCAGGGCGGCCACCAACCCGGCCAGGACGGTCTTTCGCATCAGCGCGTCGACGGCCAGCGCCCAGGCGCCGGCCATGCCGATCGCGCCGAACAGGAAATACCGCGAGTGGAGGCCGGGCGGGGCAGCACCGGTAACAGGCTGAGCAGGATCCACGCCGCCAGCGCGAGGGCCGGGCGCGAGCGTGCGACCAGCAGGCAGGTCAGGGCCGCCGGCCACAACAGCAGCCCGATCCAGGCGGGATGCGCCAGTGAGAAGACCCCCCGCAGGAGCCATTCCTGGTTGAAACAAAGCGTGTAAGGCGCGAGCAGCAGCAACTTGCCGGCCATGGTCTTGAGCGGCGCGGCTGAAATCGCGGCTGGAATGCTGGTCGCGCGGGCCAGCCACGCGGTTGCATAGAGGGTGGCCAGTGCGAAGGGCGCCACATACCGCCGCCATCCCCCGACCTCGCCGCGGACCCAGTCCAAGAGCACCGCCATCGCTGGGAAGAGCACCGCCTGCTCGCTGGTCAGCATGGCGGCCACCGCCAGCGCCAGCGAGACTCTCCCGCTCTTTTTGCACCAGGCCAGCAACGCGAGCAGGAACAACACCAGAGCCAGCAGGTAACTGGTGGTGACAAACGCCACCGGCTCATAGACCGCGTAGCACGAGGCGAAGAACAGCGCTCCCATTGCCGCGGGCCGCTCGCCCAGGCCCAGCGCCGCCCGCAGGCACGTCCCCACCAGGAGGGTGGCCAGCACGAAAAGCGTCATCAGCGCAGCGTGCCAGCCAACCGCATCGAGGCCGAATGCGCGGAAGCCCAGCTTGTACCAGGCCAGGGCGAGCGGACTGAAGTGGCGCCACTCGGGCAGCGGGTCAAAGAGCCCCGTCCAGGCGATCCCGGACACCACCCAGAACATGGCGAAGTCATCGCCCACGAAGCCGACCTGGAAGACCGGCCAGTAGATGATCAGCGCGACGACGGCGGCGCAGGCCAGGGTTGCGGCTTACCGGGTCATTCCCGGACCTC
>VGFD01000066.1 GCA_016868975.1 Armatimonadota bacterium
CGCACCCGCCCTGAAGAAGGGGAAGGCGGGCGCGGCCGAGCCCGTCGCACCCGCCGTGAAGAAGGGGAAGGCGGGCGCCGCCGAGCCCGTCGCGCCCGCTGTGAAGAAGGGGAAGGCGGGCGCCGCGGAGCCCGCGCCCGCGCCGGTGCCCAAACTGGCCAAAGGCAAGAAGGCGGCGCAAGTGCCCCTCGAGGAAGTTGCCGTTGCGCCGCCGAGCAACGGCTCCAAGGCGGTCGCTTCCTCAGGCGGCCGCCGCAAGAAGAAATAAAAAAAAGCGGAGCCTTGCGCCCCGCTTCAGCATGGAACAGGAAATCGCGAGACGCTCAGCCCACCCTGGCTGTCTCGCCCTTCTTCAGCATCGGCAGCCCGGTGCGCTTGTTCTCCATGACGATGAATCCCTCGGGAAGATCGTCCAGGGCGCCGTCCCGCACGTCGCGGGCGAAGAAGTAGATCGTCTGCTTCCTGCCCCCCCGCAGCGAGACAAGCTTCTTGTGCAGGTAGTACATCTCACCGCTCTTTTTTGACTTTACGCTGTATGCCACTTCGCAGTACCTCCTCGGATTAGAGGCCGCTCGCGCGGCCCGTGGAGCCATGATGTCTGCGGCCGTCATTCGCGAGGCGCCTTACAGGTTGCCCCGGGACGACGGCCCTTGTCTCTCTCTTGTGTAATTGTCTTGTGTAATTGGCCATGCCTCGGCTACCGATGCATCCCTTAACAGGTGCAGCCGGTACCCTCCGCGCAGCGTGAACAGCAAAACTTGTCGTTGTTCTCTTCTACGCCCTGACCGTTATTGCCCTTGAACTGGCCGCTCTGCATGCCGCAAATTCGGGCAGGCCTCGCTCTGCGTTTCACATCAGGTTCGCCCGCCCACGTTCCCATAGTAACTTACCCCAATCGCCGAATCTGATCAACATTTTTTTCAGGCTTTGCCACGCCGCGTCGCGCGCCGCCTAAGCCCCAAACAGGCGTTCGAGCAGGTTGTCAACGCGTGAATAGACCGCCACCGCTTCGTACGGACGTTCGTATCCGCTCCCGCGCAGCGCCACTACCGCGTCCACGTTGTGCTGCGGTTGGAATCGCCAGCGCCAGGCCCAGTGGAAATAGTATCCGCCCCAGAAGTCCTCGGGCGCGGGGGAGCCGTGCACGTACCAGTGGGCCACTTCCCGGACGTAGCGCTCCAGTCGCGGATACGGGGCCCAGTCGCCCAGGTAGAACGCCACGACTCGGGTCATCGCGCTGACGTTCTCAACGGGAAACTTCCCCTCGGCGTCTTGCAGGCGGCGGGCTATGTTGTCCTTCACGAAAAGCTCTTCCACGCGCTCCCGGGGGGAGGGGCCGCGCCGCGCCGTTTGCTGGGCCGCGCGGATGCGCGCGCCGGGGTGCGTGGTGAGGTGGTGCCCGTGGTCGTACACGATGACCCGTCCGCCGGTGTCGGGCCGTGCCGGCACGAACAAAGCCGCCACCCGCGGGCGATTGGCGGGCAGGAAGTGCGCCAGCGGCTCGCCGTGCGCCACGTGCTGCAGCCGTCCGGCCTCCAGATATCCCTCGTAGTCTTGCCAGGCATCCACCAGCAGGCGACGCAGCTCGGGGACGTCCTGCTCGCGGGGGCGACGGAAGAACAGGTAGGTCAGGTGCACGTCACTGCCCGGGGCTGTCCCCTTCACCGCGTCGCGCAGCGCCTGGGTGAGGGGGTCCTGGGCCTTCTTGATGAGCGGCGCGTTCAGGTTCTTTACTTCGACGAGCCAGGTGTGATCAGGATCGTCGAGACCGAAGTCCACCTTGCGCTCGTTGCGTGGATTGGCCCGTCGCTCCACCTCGAGCACGCGGCCCGGCACCCGGGAAAATGTGTCCGCGAGGTTCAGCTCGGTAATGTGGTTGACTTTCATCTCGGGGTCGCGATTGCGGATGATCTGGAAGACCATCGCCTTGATCCCCTCCGGATCCACTGCACGGTCGAGCAAGTCGCGGGCTCGGGCAACCACGCGCGCCGCGGCTTCATCCCCCACGATGGGCTGCAGTTCGCGTTCGGCCGCGGAAAGAAACAGGTTGTCCTCCCAATTGGCCAGGCTTTCGAGAGGGGCGTCCGATTTGGAGCGGGGGGGACGGTTCACTCAGTCCTGCACCTTCGCCAGCCAGGCTTCGAGCTCGGCGTTCACCGGGTTTGCGGCGGCCTCCATCACCAGGGTCGTCCCGCGCTCGTCCGAGCAGAGAAACACCGCGTCCATCATCTCCAGGATCATGGTGAAGCCGAGCCCCATCGAAACCGCCGTGGAATATCCCCGCTTGAGAACCGCGCGCGGCAGCTCGGAAAAGTTGATGCCGGGGCCGCCGTCCTGCAACATGATGCGCAGGCGGTCGTAGCCGGTCTGTGTCTGCTCCGCGTCGGGCGGCGCAAACACGGTCATCCGGCCGCCGCCGCCGTGCAGCAAGACGTTGGTGGCGCCCTCCGAGACGCACATCGCGATGTCAAAGCAGCGCTCGCCGGTGTAGCCGTTCGCCGCAAAGTGGGCTTCAGCGGCTTCGCGGCACGCGCGCACGTCCTCCGGGCCGACGATGGGCACCTCGCCCAGAACCGTCCCCACCAGGACGGGCGCGACGTCCTCGCGGTCGAGCAGCGAGAGCTTGCCGTTGGTGATGGCAAAAACCGCCTCGCGATAAAATTCCTTGCGCCTGGCTTCCTCGTGAAGGCGGGACGCGGCGTGCAGCGCGTTGCCGATGGCGAGCGCGAACTGGTGCCCGATCGAGATCAAGAGCGACACCCACTCGCGGTTCATCACCGAGGCGTCGTGGCAGGCCAGCCAGAGATATCCCAGGGGCTTCGGGCCGCTCTGCAGGGGAATGCCGGCCATGCTGCGGTAGCCGGCCTCGGCCACGCTGCGGGAGATCGGGTTGCGCGCCTTGGCGGTGTCGCGGATGACCACCGCCGGCTTGCCCGCGGGGAGTTCCTCGCACCAGCGGCGCGCGAGGTGCAGGACGTGCGGGTCGAGGGGAAGGTTGCCCACGCCGACCGGCTCCAGCGCTCGCGGGACCCCGTCCTCTCCGATGAGCCAGGTGCTGGTGGCGTCGACCGCCATCTGCTCGCGTACCATCTCGGTGGCCGCGCGGACCAGATCCTCCAGGCCGTAGGTGCGCGAGAGGGTCGAGGCGACCGCGTACAGGGTGTACAGCTCGCGCTCCTTGCGCAGGCTCTCCTCGCTGGACACCGCCGAGTCGGTGACCTCGCGCACCAGCGCGGAGCCGCCCAGGTATTCGCCGCCCCATCCAAAGCGCGGCGAGGGATCGATCTGCACTACCGTGCTTTGCCCCGCATCCCTTGCTTTCAGCCGCATCATGAACGGGATGATGATGCCTTCCTTCTGCTCGGACAGGATGGAGTTGAGGCGCGCCCGGTCGGCCTCATCGAAGAACTCAAGCAGGTTCTGGCCGTCCGCGGCCTTGTCGCCCACCATGTTCTTGAAGGCGCGGTTGGTGTAGGCCACGGTGAGGTCCGGGCCAACGTCCCAGAAGCCTTCCTCGATGCGGTTGAGGATCTTGCGGTAGCGTTCGTGCGGCGTCTCGTCGGGGGGGCGCACCTCCAGCACGGACATGTCCATGAGGCCGAGCAGGATGAGGATGTGCTGGTGGTTGCCGAAGCGCGTCTTGCACACGTAGGGGACGCGCTCGTGCGACCCGGGCCGATGACCGGTCCGCACGTGAAACAGGTAGCCAATCTCGTAGCCGGCGCTTTCCAGCGTGCGCCACGCGCCCTCGATCGACGCGTGATGGTCGAGAAGTGGGAAGACGATGCCCTCCCAGGTCTCTTGCTGGAGGTGCTGCTGCAAGGAGTGGGTGCTTCCGGAGGCCTCGATGTGCAGCGCCGGGGCGGCGGTCTCCTGGTTGGTGTTCCAGGCCGCCGTCCAGGTGTCAACGAGCGCTTTCCGATGTCTGGCCCGCGGCTCCATCAACAGCACGCGCAGCGTGCGCTTCGTAGTCATGGTTTGCCGAGCCACCTACTCCGTTTCGGCCATTTCTTCCTGGTAGCAGCCCATGGAGAGCGGCGCGCCGACGCGTTCCTGCAACGCGCGCATGAGGGCGTCGATGGGAATGCGCGGCGTATCGGCGAGGAAATCGACCTCGGTGAATTCCATTTCGAATCCCTGGGCTGCAGGCGTGGCGCCGCACACGAACCGGATGCGGATGAAGGCGGCCAGCGTCGGCTCGTCGATGGTGTACTCATGGAAAGGATTGGGAAAGCGATCGGTGGTGCGCAGCCCGCTCAGCGTGATGACGCGCGCTCCGTCGCGGGCGGCGCGCTCGATTTTCCACTCCACCTCGTGGGGCGCGGCCCAGGCGTCCCGCGCCGCGTCCGGGATACCATCCGCGCTGAGGATGGAGCATTGCGCCGAGCGCTCGTCGATGAGCCCGCCGCGCCGCAGGTAGCGGAAAACCTCAAGGGCGGCCGAGGCGTCGCTGCGCACGGATCCGCCGCGCGCGCTGAGGGTGAAGCGAAGGCGCAGGCCCATAGGCACGGGGGTTTCTTTCAGTTTTCCTCAAGGCCCTCTTCGTGCGACGTCGGAAAGTGTCACATCTCGCGGGAATATGAACTGGAAGGGAACATTTTTCAGCGGGCTACCCCAGCAGCGCGTATCCCGCCTCCAACGCGCGCACGTTCGCGTCGCGCACCTCGCGGGGCACGCGAAGGCGGACCGCCTGGGCCATCGCCTCCAGCGGCACGACTTCTATTCGTCGTAGAATTGCGCCGCAGCCCACCATGGTGGCGGCGATGGGCGCCGCGCCCGCGTCCAGCGCGGCCTGCGCGAGCGGCAATTGCCGTACCGCGGCGCCGTCCCAGTTTTCCGGAATTACCACGCCGCGATCGGCGGCCACAATCAATCCCCCGGGCCGCACCTTGGACGCATGCTCATCGAAGGAATCCTGCACCAGCGCAAGCAAAACGTCCGCTTCTTCGACGACTGGAAAATCAATTTCCGCGTCGCTGATGATCACTTCGGACATGCTGGGCGCGCCCCGCACCAGCGGCGCGTAAGACTGAGTCTGCACCGCGTTGAGGCCGGCGTAGATGGTGGCCGCCTCACCCAGGATCATGCCGGCCAGAATAAGTCCCTGGCCGCCCACGCCGGCCAGCCGGATGTCGTGGCGAATATTATGCCCGATCCAGGCCGAAAAGCATTTTTTCGTACGAGTCAGCCATGCGGGTCAGGTAGCGCACGATGTCGATGGCCTCGCTCTTGTCGGTTCGCTTCACCGCGATCGTCTCGGTGAGCACGGTGGCGCCCTGGTAGATGGCCAGCGCCCCGTACAGCAGGCTGGAGTTCAGCTCCAGCGCGGAGCGCAGCTTCTGCAGGCTGAAATCGGAGGTCTTGCCGACGACGGTGATCAGGCGGATATAGTCGCGACCCGCCTCGGTGAACGGGCTCAGCGTGATGTCCTGACGGCGCTGGCCGTCAATGGACACGTCGAGCACCCACTCTTCGTTCTCTTCGTCGTACGACTCATTGAAGCTGATCTCTTCCTTGAGCGCGGCCAGAAGATCCTCGACCCCCGCGGTCGGATTCGAGTTCTCGCGCTTGACGTTTGCCATGACGTGCCCTCCTCGCCCCCGGAAAAACAAACAGGGCGACAGATGATGGCGCCCCATTCGTGGGAAAGCCCCTCGACTCCTCGGTGGTTACGCCGCCAGGGCGATCGCAGCCCCGGCCGCCGGCGAGCCGGCTGCCGCCGCGGCGGCTTTCAGGGCGAGCGCCTTCTCCAGGCCCTTGAGCCCGTCGATGAGGCCGGCGCCCTGGTCGTTCGGGGTGAGCTCGGGCTGGGTGAGCGGTGTGGCGCTCTCCTTCGCGATCTGCTTGAGCTGCTCGGAGGTCAGGTCAGGATTGGCCTGCAGCCAGGTGGCCGCCACGCCCATCGCGACCGGGCTGGCCATCGAGGTGCCCGACATCGACACGTAGCGGTCGCGGCTGCTCGCGTCCGGCCCGACGATGTTCACGCCAGGGGAGACGATGTCCGGCTTCTGCTGGCCGTCCGGCGTCGGTCCCCGCGAGGAGAAGCGCGCCAGGCGGTCGTCGTCGCGGCTCGCCGTGCGGCGGTCGTCCGAGGCGCCCACGGTGATGGCGCGCGGCGCATAGCCCGGGCTGCCGATGGTGCTCTTGCCGGGCCCCTCGTTGCCGGCTGCCATGAAGGTGGTGATGCCGGCGTCGGCGGCCTTGTGCACCGCGCGGACCAGCGGATCGTCGAGCGGATCTTTCTGGGTGGGCCCTCCGAAGGACATGTTCATCAGGCGGATGTTGTGCTCGTCCTTGTGATCGATGGCCCACTGCACGGCCTTGAGCGCGGCGGACTCGTCGGGACCCCACTGGTCGCCGACTTTCAGCCCGAGGATGGTGGCCTCGTAGGCCGGGCCGCGGTGCTCGCCGTTGGAGGACTTGCCGCTGCCGGCCGCGTCACCCGCGACGTGCGAGCCGTGGCCCGCGGCGTCCCAGGGCTGTCCGTCCTTGCTGGGGTCGGTGAAATCCTTGAAGACGGCGAGACGGCCGTCGAAGTCGGCGTGCTCGACGATCCCCGAGTCGAGGACCGCGACGCCCACGCCCTTGCCGGTGAAGCCCTGGGCCCACACCTGGTCCATGTGGAGGGTGCCGGCCACGGCGCCGACCTTGTCGCCGTCGAACGCCATGGTGTGCTTGGGAGCCGCCTCCACCGCCACCGGCTCGATCCAGTGCAGCTTCCGCTCGGGCACCACCGAGAGCCCGGGGATCTTGCCCTTGAACAGGTCGGGATCGTACCCCGGCGCCGCCTCGATCAGAACGCCGTCGCACACCGGCAGGTCCTCGACGATCTTGAGCTTGCCACCGCTGGCCTGTACGGCGCGGTCGATGCGCTCGCGATCTTGCGACATCATGATGTAACGGTTGGTAGTGACCTGCATGGGGGTTCTCCAATCTTCCGGGGCTCTTGGCCATGTGGCATTATGCCGTAGGAGAATTCGCCGCACAACGAACGGGTTGTTAACAGATGTCCAATTGCTGGCGACCGGCTGCGAGTGAGCGATGGAAGGCTCGCGTGGGTTCGGTTCAAGCCACCGTGATTCCGGTGTGGCTCACCAGCACCCCGATCGTGCGCGCCCCGCTTACGCCCTGCCGCAGCAGGGACTCGTGCATGTCGGCCTCGCGGGTCGGGTCCACCGCCATCAGCAGGCCGCCGGAGGTCTGCGGATCGGCCAGGATTTCCCGCAGCGTCCGGTCGATGTTTTCCGGAAGCGTCAGCCGCTCGCCCAGATATTCGAACACTTTCTTGGGTCCGCTGGTCGTCGCCCCCTGGGCGCGAATTTCCGCCACTCCAGCGATTACCGGCACGGCCGCGAGATGAATTTCAGCACCCAGCCCGGCGCCCGCGCACATTTCCGCGAGATGTCCGAGCAGCCCGAAGCCGGTGATATCCGTGCAGGCATGCGCGCCCACTTCCATCATCGCCTCCGAGGCCGCGCGATTGAGCGCGCGCATCAAGTCGACGGTCTCGTCGTAGAGGGCGCCCGTCACGATCCCCTTCTTGATCCCGGAATTGAGGATTCCCAGTCCCAGCGGCTTCGTCAAGATCAGCACGTCTCCGGCGGTGCCCCCGGCATTGGTCACGATGCGGTCCGGATGCACCACGCCGGTTACGCTCAGTCCGAACTTCGGCTCCGGATCATCCACCGTGTGCCCACCCAGCACCGCGACGCCGGCCTCGACGCACTTGTCCGCCGCGCCGCGCAGCACTTCGCCGATCACTTCCACCGGAAGCTCTTTGGGAAACGCGGCCACGTTCAGCGCGGTGATCGGGGTGCCGCCCATGGCGTACACGTCGCTCAGCGAGTTGGCCGCCGCAATCGAGCCCCAGGTGTACGGGTCGTCCACCACCGGGGTGAAGAAGTCCACCGTCTGCACCAGCGCGATCTCGTCGGACAGGCGGAACACCCCCGCGTCGTCGCTGGTGCGCGTGTCCACCAGGACGCGGGGGTCAGAGTTTAAGGGAAGGGTACGCAGAACCTGCGCGAGGTGGCCGATGCCGGCCTTGCTCGCTCAACCGCCGCAGGAGACGTACTCGGTCAATCGGATCGGGTTCACGGCGCCCGCTATTCGTGCCGCACCCGCCGGCCGCCTTCCGAGTGCGCGTGGCCCCGGCGGGCGCGCCAGGCGAAAGGTGACTGGACGTTCAGACTCAAGGCAGCAGATCGGCCACCTGGATCTCGGATTGCGGGGCGGCGAGAGGCGAAATCCGGTCGGCAGCCGACAACAGCAAAACGTTGCGATAGTGATGTCCGAGCGGTTGCTCCGGGTTGAGGGACGGTTCCCGGTGAACTTCAAGCATGCGGCTGACCAGATTCAGGATCCAGTACTCAGGAATACCCGCCCGCGCGTACATCCCCGCTTTGGTTGTTTGGTCGACCGAAAGGGAACTATCCGCCACCTCCACGACGAGAACGGCAGTCGCAGGATGGCACTGGCTGAAGTCCCGCGCCGCGCCCACCACGACCGCAACGTCTGGCTCCGGCTCACCGTAGTCGTCGAGCGCCAGCGGTTGTTGCACGCGAATGGTGTGTTGGTGCGCGAACACCGTGGTGAGAAGGTCCTGGGCCAGCTGAGTGCCCGTCGTGTGTGGGGTGTTCTGTGTCACCTTCCGAACGATCCGTCCTTCGATCAGTTCGAGGCGCTCATCGGGCCCAAACAGCCCCAGCTCGGCGGCTTTCTCGTACTCGCGTCGCGTCCAGAGCCGCTGCTCGAGGAGCTCCAGGCTCTTCTCCATGGGGGGCACCTCTTTGCGTTCGGCGGGTGGTGAGTTCCTTGCTCACTCCCGTATCCTTTGCCGTATCCTTTGTTCTTCCACGCAGCCCGTTCCTTCAGCTTCGTCTCCGCGCGCCGGGCCTACCCGCGGGCGGCGCGGAGCTGGTCGAGGGCCTTCTGGGCAGCGGCCTTCTCCTTGTCGGTCGCGGTCGGGGAGGCGAGGATGCCCTCGAAGCGCGTCTCCTCGCTGCGCGCGAACGCCGCGAGACCGCTGTCGGGCGTCTGGAACGCTTCGTAGGTGGGCGCCAGGCCGTACTTTTTCTGCTCGGCGACCTTGTGGTTGATGTCCTCGCGGCTCATTCCCTGATCCTTCGGGAACTTGTTGACCATGAACATGTCGTTCGCGGGATCAAGATTCGTGATGGTCGGCCGGATGAAGTTCACCTCGCCGGGGAACGTCGTGGCGTCCCAGTCGGAGAGCGTCTTCTCGGGCGTGCGGCCGCGCGACTCGTAATCGCGGACCATGCGGCGCACCAGGCGATCCTCGGCCTTCTCGCTGTCGAGGTACACCGAGGCGTGCGGCAAATCCAACGAGGACAGCTTGTCGATGACCTGGTCGTTCGTCGCGTGGATCGAGTCAATCACCAGAATGTCGTCGGAGCCCATGTCGGTGGGCGTCACCTTGTCGGTGCGCATCCCCGAGGTGTTCACGTTGGGGAGCTTCCAGCCGCCGGGCCGCACCGCGCTGAAGTCGTACACCGGGATGTCGGCGTGGCCCTCGCGAATCAGGGACGCCACCGCGCCGGCCATCTCGTCGAAGTGCATCGCCTGGGGATCGTCCCAGTACACGCTGCCGTCCGCGGTGTGCGGGAGCTTCGTGTCGTCGGCGTCGCGGAAGTACATGTCCCCGGGGAACTCGACCACTTTGCGGTCGCCGGCCAGTTCCTTGATCTGCTTGATCAGCGTGGACTTGCCGGCCGCGGACGGTCCGCCCACCAGCAGCGCCACGCGCTTGCCCTGGGGAAGGCTGTCCACCAGCGCTTCCAATTGACCGGCCTGGTTCGGCTTCGCGCCCTCGCTGAGCGCCTTCGCCACGAATGCCTCGTCCTGCTGGCCGGGGAGGCGCACCACGGTGCAGTTGCCGGCGGCGTCAAAGGCCTGCGCGGCCGCGTAGGCGACGGGATGGGCAACGGCGGCGGCCTTCACCGACACGCTCGAGGAGAGCCGCTGAATCACTTCGTACGCGCCTTGCAGCTTCGAGCCGGAAACGGCGTCCGGGCGGCTGGCCACGATGACCGAGGTGTTGCCGTTGCCGTCGGGCGCCACGGCCACCACCGCGGAAAGGGACGGCCACTGGCCGAGGTGGGCGGCCATCTGCTCGCCGACCCACTCCTTGTTGTCGCGGATGTCCTTCGGGCACACCGTCATCGCGTCAAACTGCGGCGCCCCGGGCAACGCGTGGAACGTGGGCTCGCCGAGCGACACGCAGTCGGACGGCACGCACCGCGTCGCGTCGGGACGTGCGCCGCGCGGCGCGCTGTTGGTGACGGGAGTTTGCGGGAAGGAGCGAATCTCGCTGGTCATCTCTGGTTCCTTATCGGTGGATGTTCGTCTCATCTTACTTCACGGGTCGTCGAGAAATCGAGGACCCGGATGTTACCAATTTTCCTGAGTCTGCCAGACCCAGGACTGCTCCGGGGCGAATCGAAAGATGCGACCAGTGATCGACGACCTGCCCCGGGACCTCCGGTCCCGCATTCTGGCCCACGCGACCTTTGCCGCGGTGGCGGTCAACATGCTGTTCTGGACGTCCCTGATGGTGCTGGCCAGCACTTTGTTTCCGGCCCGCCGCATCCACTGCATGCTGCGCTTTGCGACCTACACCATGATGGTGCTGACCCGCAACGACCTGTCCGTGCGAGGGCGCGAGCATCTTCCCGCCCAGGGCGGCTGCCTGCTGGTCAGCAACCACGTGAACATGTTCGATCCGATGTTCATGTACCTGGCCGTTCCCCGCTACTGCGTCGCCATTGAGAAAGCGTCCCACTTTAAGTGGCCGCTGTACGGAACGATGATCACCCGCTGGGGAAACATCCCGGTGGGCGGCAAGGACCGCGCCCTCACCGCCCGCTCCATGGCGCGCGCGGCCGATGTGCTGCGGGCGGGCACCCCGGTGTTCATTTTTCCGGAGGGCACGCGAGCGCGCGACGGCCGCCTGGGGACGTTTCGGCGCGGCGCCTTCAGCCTCGCGCTCGAGGCCCGTGTTCCGTTGATTCCGGTTGCGTTTCGCGGCGCGGAAAAAATATTTCTTGAGGGCTCGAACATGATTTTCCCGGGCCGGGAGGAAATTGTGTTTATTCCGCCGGTCCCGCTTGATGACTATGGTCCCGACGACGCCGACGCGCTTTCCGACGAAGTGCGCCGCCGTATTTTGGAGGCCCTTGAGGCTTAACTACCTCGTCGCGCTGCTGCTGCTCGCGGCGCTGCCGGTGCTGGCGGCGCCCGAGCCACCGCGCCGTTTTGCGGTCATTATCGGTATTTCCAGCTACGACGCGTCCACCCGGGTGCCGCAGCTGCCCCAGGCGGAAGCATCCGCGCGGCTGCTGGCCAACCGGGTGAAACGCGCCTACGGCGTCGAGGCGGTCCGCCTGGAGCTGGGGCGGGTGACCGCGGCCCGGGTGGTCGAGACGATCCGCGCAATGAGCGGCCGCGCGCGCGGCGCCGACGGGCTCCTGGTGGCGCTCATCTGCGCCGGCGACAAGGCCGGGCTGGTGGCCAGCGACGGGCTCCTGAAGGCGCGCGAGGTGCGCGAGGCGGTGGTCTCGGTGGGCGCGCAGAGCGTGGTGGTGCTGGCCGACGCGGGCGCCTCCGCCGAGACGCGCCTGGTGGCCGACGACGGTCGGCGGGCGCAGCTCTCCTCAGCCCGCGCCGATCAGGACGCCTGGCCGCTCTTCACGAAGGACAAGGAGGGCGCCGTCACCTTCCTCTCGGCGGCCTCCGCGGGGTGGGCCGACGCCTTCAAGCGCGAGGACGGCCACCTTCAGGGCGACCTGGGAGGCGCCGGCTGCCTGTCCGTCGAGGATCTCAAGATTCGCGCGGACATGCAGGTGGCGGCCGCAATGCCGGCGGTGGACGCCCCCCGCTGGCTGGACGGCTACCTCGCGCGAACCCTGCTGGAGATGGTGAGCCCGGCGCTGGTGCGCCGCGCGCGCCGTCCCCAGGGCGTGTCCATGGCTGAGCTGCGCAACGAGCGGGACAACTTCGATCAACTGGCGGCGCTCCTGCATTCCCTGAGGAGCCGCGGCTTGAAGCGCCTCGACGACGTGGAGCGTCACCGTATCGAAGACGCCGTCACCGCGCGCAGCGGGGATCGGGCCCTGCGCGAGGCGCTGTCCCAACTGCTCAAGCGCGGGCTGCTGGCTTCCCCGGTCGACGACGACGACTGGAAGCGGCTGGAAGCCCCCGAGCCGCAGGCCTTTGCGATCCTGGCTCCGGTGCGCCAGGAAGGCGACGTGAGCGGCGAAAAGGACCTCGCCGTCACGGGTCCTCGCGTCACCTGCCAGGGGCCGCTGGCGTACGGCTGCTATGTGGGGACGGTGGACGGCCACCGCCGGGTGAAGGTCGACCTCACCATCTTCGGGACCGCCCTGGCCGGCACGTGGGAGGGGGATTTCGAGGGTGACTGGCTGCGCGGCCAGTGGGTGGGCCGCTATGACACCCGGGACCGTATGGTGCGGGGCCGAATTGTGAGCGCGCTGGGCTTCGACGAGAGCAAGAAGAAGCGGCCCGCGACATTCGAAGGCGAGGTGTCAAAGGACGGCGGCCGCATCGAAGGCACGTGGCGCTGGCTCGACCCACAGCGGTACGGGGAGCACAAGTTTACCCTGCAGCGCTGAACCTGCCGGAACATCCAATAGCCGAGGGGACGCCTGTGTAGTATTCTCACCCTGGGGGTCCAGGGGCGCCGGAGGCGACACCCCTGGGCCAAATTCCGGAGGATTGCACTTGGACCTCATCATCCTTCCAGCGCACGACGAGGCCGCGACGGTGGGCGCGGTCGTGCGGGCCATTCGACAGACGGTTGCCGCGGACGTGCTGGTGATCGACGACGGTTCCCGTGACGACACCGCGCGCGTCGCCGCCCAGGCGGGGGCGCGGGTGTGCAGCAGCGGACGCCAGACCGGCTACGGCGCCACCATGCAGCGGGGATTTTCCTACGCCGTGCGCCGCGGCTATCAGCGCGTCGCCAGCGTCGACGCGGACGGACAGCACGACCCCGCGCACCTGCCCCAGTTCCTGGCCCTCGCCTCGGAGTGGGACGTAGTGTCCGGCACGCGCTACCACCCGGATTCCCCATCGCAGGGCGTCGCCCCGCCGGATCGCGTGCGCATCAACCGGGAATTGACGGCCCGCATCAACGCGCTCACCGGCTGGCGGCTGACCGACGTTTTTTGCGGATACAAGGCGTATCGCGTGGACGCGCTCTCCAGATTGGGTTTGACGGAAACCGGCTACGCGTTTCCAATGCAATTCTGGATGCAGGCGGCACGGGCCGGCCTGCGCATCACCGAGCTGCCGGTGGGCAAGATCTACCTCGACGTGCCGCGCAGCTTCGGTCTGGGCCTGGGCGATCCGTGCAAGCGCCGCGCCTATTACCTGCAAGTGCTTGAAGACGAGCTGGGCCGCTCGCTTTTGTCGGCCGGCGCGCAGTGACGCTCGCGGTACCCTCCGAGTCCGACGCGCTGCTGGCGACACCGGCGCTGTCGGAATATTCGGGGATGATGGCGGCGGCGCGCGAGGCCGTGGCCGGCTGGCGATTCTCCGTGGCCGGCACGGCGGCCGGGGAGTGGCGCTCCGCCGCGCGGCAGGAATTGTCAGGTCTGGCCGGCGGGGGAGCGGTGACCGGAAATCTGCTGGTGACCGGACATCAGCCGGATCTCTATCACCCCGGCGTGTGGGTCAAGAATTTCATCGTGGACGCGGTGTGCCGCGCGGAAAATATCCCCGGACTGAATTTGATCGTGGACAGCGACCTGGCCGGCGCGGTCGTGCCGTTGCCCCGTCGCGACGGGCGGATGCACGTAGAGCCGCTGCGCGTGCCGGGCGCTCGAGCGGGCATCCCCTGGGAGGCGCTCCCGCCCTTGCGGCCGTCCGACTGGCAAGGCCTTCTGGACCAGGCGGAGTCGGCGATTGGAACGCTCCACAGCGAGGAGGCGGCGGCGGCCCTTCAGGTATTTCGGACGGCGATATTTTCGTCAGAGCGGGTGGCGGCGGCCGGGTCGCTGGCGGGATCGCTGGCCTGGGCGCGGCGCGCGTACGAAGGCGAGCCCGCCTACCTGGAGTTGGAAGTTTCCCGAATGAGCGGCAGCCTCGCTTTCCGCCGCTTTGTCAGTGAAGTGCTGCTCCGCCTGGAGGATTTCTGGCACGCGTACAACGACAGCCTCGCGGGGTATCGGGCAAGGCATCGCATCCGCACGCGGGCCAATCCGGTGCCCGACCTCAAGCAGCGGGACGCACTGTGGGAGACGCCCTTCTGGTATCTCCACGAGGACGGTCAGCGCAAGGGCCTGTTCGCTGAACGCGAGGGCACCGGATGGACGTTGAAGAGCCGGGACGACGTCTTCGTGCACCTCGACGGTGATCCGACGTCCTGGCCGGAGCGCCTGGAGGGGCTCAGCCGACGCATCCGGCCCCGCGCTTTGACTCTTACCATGTTCATCCGGCTGGCCGCCGCGGATCTTTTCGTTCACGGAATTGGTGGCGCGCGCTATGACCGGGTGACCGATCATATCGTCGAGCAATTTTTTGGGATTGCGCCCCCGCCGTATTGTGCGGCTTCCATTACCATGCGGCTGCCCTTCTGTCCGGAGGGGCACGGGGAAAGCGTCCGCGATCTGCGCCGCGGGCTGCGCGACCTGCGCTGGAATCCGCAGCGCGTGGCGCGGGGGCCGGAGGCGGCGCGGTTGGCGAAGACCAAGATGGAACTGATCGCCGGCCTGGATGGGAGCACGCAAAAGGCGCGCTTGACCCGGGATATCCGCGCTTTGAACGAGCGCATGTGGCAGACGCTCGATGGGAAGGCGGCCGACCTGCGGGCACGGCTGCAGGCCGCCGAAGCCGCCGAGGACGAGCGGCGGGTGGCTTGCTCTCGGGAGTACCCCTATTTCTTGTTTCCGGTGGAGCGCATGCGGGCCGCGCTTGTGAACAATTTGTAAACTTCTGGCGGAATTGGGGCGTCGGGTCTGTATTTATGCTATTGTAGCGTTTGGCCGTGCTGACGGAAGGGTTTATCGTCCGCGAGCCATTTTCTGGAGGCCGTCGAATGATTCCGCAGTCGCTCACGCTTGAGCCGGAAGCAAGCACCGCAGCGCCGTCCCACCTGGACGCGCACGAAACGCCGACTCCCATGCCGGGATTTTCCGACGACGAAGGCTTCCTCGGACCGATTTTCACGAATCCGTTTTCTTACGACTGATCCGGGCATGCTCGATGTGGGAGCGCCCGTCCACGGTGGCGTGCCAGATGACATGGGAGCCCGCCACGCTGGGATGCGCCGCGTCGCCCGGCCCATTGCTCAGGCGGGTTTCCGGAGACCACGAGCGTCCGCCGTCGTTTGAGCGCCGGTAATAGATCTGGGTTTTCCCCTCGCGGCCGTCGAACCATGCGACGTGCAGGGTGTTTCCCTCCACCGCGATGGAGGGCCGCTGCGAGAGCCCCGCGGCGTTTGACAGGCGCACGGGCTTTGACCAGGACGCGCCGCGGTCGGTGGAGCGCTGAAA
>VGFD01000067.1 GCA_016868975.1 Armatimonadota bacterium
CGATTCCCTGGAAGGGGATGTTGAACGGCTGGTGGCTGGTTTCGTTTCTGCTGGTCGTGCCCATCCTGATTTTCGCGATCGTGGTGTGGCTCAAGCAGCGCAGCATCCACTACCGCATCACCACCGAGCGCATCACCATCACCAGCGGGCTTTTCTCCCGAGAATCCGAGGACATCCAGCTGGTGCGCATCGAGGACGTGCAGTACAAGCAGGGATTTTTCCAGCGGATGCTTGGCGTGGGGACGCTGCTCCTGATCAGCACCGACAAGACCCAGCGCGATCTGTTCATTTACGGGGTTGCCGATCCGCCGGCGTTCAAGGAGAAAATCTGGCACCTGGTGCGCGAGCGGCGCCAGGGCATGGTGCTCATGGAACAACTCAACGTTTGAGCGGCACGGTCAGCGGCGCGCGATTCTGGGTGTGCAGCGTGATGGACCGCGGCTGCGCGTCCTGCCCGACCACGTAGATCAGGTAGCCGAAATTGATGCCGCCGGGCCGCAGAATCACCAGCCAGAAATTGCTCAGGTTCTCCACCGAGTCGTAAGTGCGGTTCTGCTCGTCTTCCAGGGTGAACTTGCCGGTGTAGATCTGCAGCTCGTTGGAGGTGTTCTGCTGGGAGAGATTCACCTGGACGAATTTGTTTCCGCTGCCCGGCGTGTAGTAGCCGCGCACCTGGTTGAGCTCGACGAGGTCGGTGACGTGGATCTGGAATACGCCGTCTCCGCCGGCCACCGGCGTGAACGGCACGCGCCAGGCGCCCGGCGAGGGCGTGGCGCTCGCCGACGGGGTGGGTGAAGGCCGCACGACCACCGGCGGGGTGGGTGAAGGCCGCGGGGCCACCCGTGAAGGGTGCGTGAAGACGACCGCCCGCGAGCGCGCGTGCCACGAGGCCTTCAACCCCAGGACCCGGGCCACGGCGCTCGCCGGGACGTAAATCACGCCCCCGGAATAATGAGGCGTGGCTCCCAGCGGCCGTCCGTTCACCGACACCGCGTGGGTCAGGGGATCCCAACCCACCTTGCCGCCCAGGGGATTGTGCACCGCTTCCACCGGAATGTAGGCGACGCGGTTCACCACCAGCGCGCGGTATCCAACAAGCTTGTCGCCAAGGTAGATGCGCGCCGCCAGTTGACGGGGCGCCGCCTCCACGAAAGAAAAGAGCGCCGCCATCGCCGCAAGGGCAAGGACGGCGCCCAGGCCGCGATGTCTCAGGGCTGGCCGCCCAGGATTTTGCGGATGAGATCGTTGGACAGCGCCACCGCGCGATCCAGCGATTCCTGCGCCGACGAGCGGCGGCTGATGGCCTCGAACATCGCGTCGTCGATGATGCCGCGAATCGACTCCCAGGCCGATACCTTCGGCTGCACTTGGGCGTGTTTCAGCGCGTCCACCGCGGCCACCCGATAATCGGGATTCGCCGCGAGGTACGCCTGGAATTCCGGGCTCGCGATCGACGACGTGCGCACTGGCAGATATCCCGTGCGCAGCGCCCAGCGCGTGCTCACCGGCCGAGAAACCAGGAAGCGGATGAATTTCCAGGAGGCCGCCTGCCGCTCCGGCGTGGTCTTGAACGCCGCCAGGTTGGTGCCGGCGAACTGCACGTGGCGGCCCTTGCCTTTCACCACCGGGAGCGCCGCGGTGCCTACCGGAAATTTGGATTTACTCTTGAGTCCGCTGTACGCGGAGGTGGTGTGGATGTACATCGCCGCGCGGCCGTCGGCGAAGCCGGCGCCCGGGTCGAAAGTCGGGAAGGCGGTGCGGTCGGCGTTCACCATGTCGACCCAGTATTTCAGGGCCTGCACGCCGAGCGGATTGTTGAAGACCGCCTGGTTTCCGTTGATGAATTCCCCGTTGTAGGCGTACAACAGGTGGCCCAGCGCGTCCACGTTGGGCTGCACGATGATTCCGTACACCGAGCGGTCCGGGCGGGTCAGCTTGCGGGCGGTGGCGCGCAGCTCGTCCCAGGTCTGGGGCACCGTGGCGTTGAACGCCTTGAAGAGATCCTTGTTGGTGTACAACACGTAAATGCTCTTGTTGAACGGGAGCGTCCACATCTTGCCGTTGTACGTGTTGGCCTCGCGGAAGACCGGCACCAGGTCGGTGACGTCCGCCTTGCTGAAGCCGTCCCGGAAATAATCCTCGAGCGGCACGATGTAGCCGTAATCGATGAGCTGCGTGGTCCAGTTCTCGTACACCATCGCAACGTCCGGCGGCTGCTGGGCGGCCAGCCCTTCGAGAATCCCGCGGTACAGCGAGTTGTAGTCGCTGCCCCATTGCTTGTTGGTGCTGCCCACGAAGCGGGGCTCCACCTTGATACCCGGGTTGGCCCGCTCGAACTCGCCGACCAGCTCGCGGAGCGCCGCTTCCTTGTCGCCGCGCATTGCGTGCCAGAAGGTGATGGTCATCGGGCCCTGGGCGCGCGCCTCGTCGGGCTGCCCGAAGAGGGTGGCCGCCATCACCAGGGCCAGGGCCAGCGCGCCCACCGTCCAGCGGGTGAGCGCCTGGTAAGAAGCTTTGCCAAACACAGACATCGATGCACTCCCTATTCTCTCGCCGCCCGCGTCCTTCCGAGATCGGGCGAGCCGGCCGCGTTCGCCGCGGCGTATGTATCCAGAGACTATATCCAGAGACCACAGTCCGCGGCGCAAATAGCGTCGCCTTACGGGACGCCGCGGACCACTTAAAGATTCAAGGTCAAGGACTGGTTGAGGGCGTGCAGCGCCAGCCGGGTGGGCTGCGCGTCGTTGGGCACCTCAAAGACCAGGTAGCCGAAGTTGATTCCGTACGGACGGAGGATGACCAGCCAGAAATTGCTGAGCCCCTCGATGTAGTCGTGCGAGCGGTTGCTCTGATCCAGCAGGGAGAAGCGTCCGGTATAGATCTGCACTTCGTTGGACACGTTCTGCTGCGACAGGTAGAGGATCACGAAACGGTAGCCCGGCCGGGGGTGGTAGAAGTCCTTGATGGTGTTGACCGACTCCATGTTGGTGACCGTCACCGCGAAAACGTTGTTCTGCGCGGTCTTGGGCACGTACACGCTGCGCGAGGCATACGCCGACGAAGGGTCTGAAGTGTGCGCCGTCGTCGTGGTGGGCGCCGGGGGCGGCGGAGTGTAGGTAGCCGGCGGCTGGGCCGCGGGTGTATAGGTTGGCGGGGGGGTGTAGGTCGAGGTGGTGGTGGTCGTGGTGGCCGGAGGAACTGGCCGGATGGTGAAGGGGTTGGTGCTGGTCGTCGTCGTGGTGGCCGGCGCGACCGGCACGACCGGCCGCACGGAGGGCGCCGGCAGCGGCGTGACCGGCACGGTCAGCACCGGGGAGGGCACCGACGGCGAGGCGGAAACCGGGGCCTCCACCGCGACGGCCTGTCCGGTGTGGATGCGGATGGCCTGCCTGGGGCCGTCCCACTCCACGCTGCCACCCAGCGAGTGGGTGACGGCCTCGACCGGCAGAAAGAGGCGGCCGTCCTCGTTGAGCGGACGAGCTGCCACCAGCTTGTTGTTGACCTTGATGATGTTGAGGCTCGCATCCCATCGGATGTTGAGCCCGAGCGCCTCCGCTAGCGTGTTCACTGGCAGGTACGCCACGCCGTCTCGTACCAGGGGATACCCGCTGACTTTCACCCCGTTGACGTACACCGTGTACAGCCGGTGCTGCGCCAGGACGGGCATCGATCCGAGCAGGATGGCGTGCAACAGGAAGGCTGCGATGGCGATCCTGTATTTTCTCATCCTTCTTCTGTAGCCTCCAATTTCCGCGGCCGCCTGTCTGTCCATGTGGAAGTCTCTTTCTCGTCTGTGTCGAGCGGCCAGGGCAGTGCGGCCCCGGCGCGTCTGCGAGGGGTCGCATCAGGTGGGAAGTTTGTTCCCGCGCCGTCTCAAGGGGCCGGATTGGGTTGCGGGCTTGAGCGACCTGCCTATTATAGCCAAAATCGAAGTCCTGTCTACGATCATGTCAGGAGTTTACAAAATGGTCCGGGGAGGCGTTTGCCCATGGCAACCCGTAGCGTTGCCCATAGTAGCGTTGCCCATAGTAGCGTTGCCCATAGGTTGCCCATAGGATAGGGGCGCCGCGGTCGTGGAAGGAGAAACAGCCCGATGAGTCTAACTTGCGGACAAACCGCGAATCGGCGCGCTTCCACGACTTCCATCCCCCACGCAGGCCCGCGCCGCGAAGAAGCGCAGGGGTGGGCGGCATGTCCTTCACGGGCTGGGTGCGACGCGAACCTTTCGGGGGACCCGTTGGAATACGTCACGAGTGAAGGAGTAGCACCCAGGTGGATATGATGACCGGCAGCGAGGATCAGTATCATTACCACCTCGGCTCCCAGTATCTGCTCCAGAACAAGCTTGAGCTCGCCATTCAGGAGTTTAATCGCGTCATCGCGCTGAACCCCGAGCACGTCCAGGCCCACTTTGACCTGGGCACCGTCTATCAGCGCCAGGACAAGGTCGATCTGGCGATCCGCGAGTGGCAAGAGGTGCTGGCGCACAACAACAACTTCCTGCGCGCCCACTACGCGCTGGGGCTTGCCTACGAGCGCAAGGGCGACAAGGAGCGCGCGGTCACCCACCTGCAGAACGCGCTCAACATCTCGCAGATCCAGCACGACTCCAAGGGCGAGCGGCGCATCCAGCAAGAGTTGGAGCGCCTCCAGGGCACCGACGACTTCCAGAAGGCGGTCAGCGCGGATCCCTCCAACGCCGAGGCGCGCTTCAACCTGGGACTGGTGTTCTCGCGTCAGGGCCGCTACGAGCAGGCCATTGAAGAGTTCCAGAAGGTCCTCGAGGCCCAGCCCACCCACGCCGAGGCCCATTTCAACCTCGGCCAGGTGCTGGTCCGCATGGGCAAGGCCCACGAGGCCATCGAGGAGTACAAGCGGGCCATCGCTACCGATCCGCGGCACGCCCAGGCGCTTTCCAGCCTGGGGCTGGCCTACGTCGGGCAGAACAACAACGACGAGGCCATCAAGAATTTCGAGGAAGCCGTCCGCATCGTTCCCAGCGACTCGCGCTTCCATTACAACCTGGGGCGCGCGTACATGCGATCCGGTCGCGGGGATCTCGCCGTGCGCGAGCTCCAGGAATCGATCCGACTCGATCCCAACGACCCTTACACCCACAACAACCTGGGTCTGGCCTACGCCACCGACGGGCGCCTGGATCTCGCCATCCAGGAGTTTCTCAAGGCCATCGACCTTGATCCGAACGACAGCCAGGTCCACTACAACCTGGGCCAGGCCTACGGGCGGGCCGGCAAGCTCGGCATGTCGATGCGCGAGTTCACCGAGTCGATCAAGCTCGAGGAGCAGAACGCGGCCGCCCATTTCGAGCTTGGCCGGGTCTACGGCCGCCTGGGGAATTTCACGGCGGCCAACAAGGAATACCAGAAGGCCATCGAGCTGGATCCGGGGATGGCCGAGGCGCACTTCCAGCTCGGCGTGTCGTACGCCCGCCTGGGCCGCCTTGACCTGGCCGTCAAGCGCTACCAGAAAGCGGTCACGCTCGACTCCAACAATCCCCGCATCTACACCAGCCTGGGCCTTGCCTACATGGAGCTCGACAAGCTCGACCTGGCGATCTCGCAGTTCCAGAAAGCGCTCCAGCTGCAGCCTGACCAGAGCCAGATCTACTACTGGATGGGCCAGGCCTACCTCGGGATGAAGCAGTTCAACGAGTCCATCGAAGCCTACAAGCGCGCCATCGAGCTCAATCCACAGAACGATTTCGTGTACTACGCGCTGGGCACGGCGTACGCAAAGATCCGCCAGCTCGACATGGCGATCGAGGAGTATCGCCACGCGGTGACCATCAATCCGGGCAGCCATCTCACCTTTTTCGAGATGGGGAAGGTTTACCAGGAGCTGAGCCTGTGGCCGCTGGCCGGCGAATCCTTCGCGCGTTGCCTGGAGATCAATCCCCACTGGGACGATGCGCATTTCCACCTCGGCCTGGTGTCGGAGAAGATGGGCGACCTGCCGCGCGCGCTGGCGCAGTTCAACGCCGCCATCGAGGGCAATTCCGACTCCGCGGAATACAATTTCCACGCCGGCATGATGCAGAAGCGGCTGGGCAACCTGGATGCGGCGGCGGAGCGGCTGGGCCGCGCCGTGTCCCTGGCCGCGCACGAGACTTCTTACATTCTGGAGCTGGCGGAAACCCAGCGGTCGCGCAACCACCTTCCCCAGTCCATCGAGCAATATCGCCGCGCGCTCGACCTCGACTCACATCGTGCCGACGTGCGCTACGAGCTGGGGCTCACCTATTTCCTGAACGGGGACATGGCCCACGCGGTGACCGAGCTGCAGGCCGCGCTCCGTCAGGACATGGACAATCCGATGTCCCATTATTACCTGGGCCGCGCCTTCCACCAGGACGGCAAGGTGGCGCAGGCCGTCGACCGCTACCTCAACGCCCTCCAGCTCAGCGCCGACAACTGGGAGTGTCACTACTGGCTGGGGCAGGGCTACCTCACCCTGGGCCAGTACTCGAAGGCCGCGGCCGCGCTGGAGGTCGCCCAGCAAAAGGGGCCGGCCGCCGAGCACAACGTCATCCGCTACCACCTCGGCAAGGGCTACGTGGCGCTCGGCCGCTACCGCGACGCCATCGAGGTTTTCCGCCGCATCACCGATCACGAGCGGTTCCGCGACGTGGTATATTTGATCGGAGAATTGCTGGTCCGCCTGGAAGACTATCACCACGCCGAGACCGAGCTCAAGCGCGCGCACATCACCGCGGACGACGCCCTGCTGCCGCTGGTGCACTATCAGCTGGGCCGCCTCTTCATGGCGCAGCGCAAGCCGGAGCTGGCGCTGCAGGAGCTGCAGGAAGCCCGCGAGCTCAATCCCGACCACCTGGAAATTCGCTACCACACGGCCGTCTGCATGGCCCACCTCGGCGAGACGGACGCGGTGGAGGAAGAGCTGAAGCGGATTCTCACGGATTACCCGGATTTCTCCGGCTGTCACGTGGAGCTGGGCAAGATCTACCAGCAGAAATCCGAGCTGGACCTGGCCATCGAGGAATTCCAGAAAGCGCTTGACCTCAATCCGGCGGAGGCCGATTTGCAGGTGACCATCGGCAGCGCGTACGCCCGCCGCGGCGACTTCGATCTGGCGGTGAAGTCGCACGAGCGGGCCAACGCCATCAAGCCCAGCCCGCAGACCCTGGCCTTGCTGGGCGAGGTCTACGTGCAGCAGAGCAAGCTGGAGCTGGCCACCCAGACCTTCAAGAAGGCGCTCCAGATGGACGACAAGTGCGCCGAAGCGCACAACGGAATGGGGAACGTCATGCTGCGCAAGCGCAACGTGGAGGGGGCGCTCGAAGAGTTCAAGCTGGCCGCCTACCTCGCTCCCAACTGGTCGCGCCCCTACACCGACATGGGGCTCATCCACTCGCAAAAGAGCCAGTGGGACCTCGCTTCGGAGATGTACGAACGGGCCGTCGAGCTCAGTCCCCGCGACGCGCAGTCGCACAGCAAGCTGGGACTGGTGTATTACCGTCTCAAAAAAGTGGACGCCGCCATCAAGGCGCTCAAGCGCGCGGTTTCCCTTGATCCCAACATGGTGGAGGCGCACAGCCACCTGGGCATCGCCTACGCCGCGGCCAATAAGCTGGACGCGGCCATCGAGGAATATCAGAAGGCGATCTATCTCAATCCGAACGATTCCAAGATCTACTACAACCTGGGAGTCGCGTACGCCAAGGCCGGCAAGCTCGACAAGGTGATCGACGCCTACAAGAAAACCCTGGAGCTGGATCCCCACGACCTCAACGCTCACTGCAACCTGGCGCTGGCCTACGAGCGCAAGCGCATGCGCGAGGCCGGCGTGCAGCAGCTCAAGCTGGCCTACAAGGTCGCCGTCACCAAGAATAACGAGGCGTTCAAGGCCAAGATTCGCAACGAGCTGGAGCGGCTCGGCGCGCCGCCTGAATAGAAGTCTTGATGGTTGATTAGGAGAATGACTCATGCAGTTCAGACGTGAGCGGCTGGCGGTCAAAGTGGCCCCCCGCGCGGAAATGTTCATCTGGGATGATCTCCGCCAGGATTACAAGGCCTACGTCCACGAGGTGAAGAGCGAATACTGGCAGGCGTTTCATCTCCCCTTCGTGGAGTCCGGCGAGCGGATTCACGGTGAGCTTTATCTCGCCGATCAGGGCGTCCTCATGTATTACGCGGTGGATCCGCGCGGCGAATACATCGAAGCCGGCTGCGTGATGCCGCACAACGAGGGGGAGCAGATTTTTCAGGGTTTCTGTGAGCGGATCAAGGACATGGTGCTGCCCGGGGGGCGAGAGAAGGAGCCGTTCTGGAGCCCGTACACCGATCGCAACGACACCTTCGATCTGGTCCGCGAGGAGGCCCAGCGGCTGGCCCTCAGTCCCGAGCAGATCTCCGCGGCGGCCGCGCTCACCGACCCGTCCAAGCGCTCCATGCTGCGCACCATCCTGGGCGCGCGCTCCATGCTGATGGATCAACTGGCCAACGGCCGCCCGCCCATGGAAGTGGGGCAGGAGGTCGGTCTGCTGGAGAGCCTGGGCCTCATCCAGAAGGAATTCGTGGTATTTTGCCGCGACGCCGGAAATCAGATCTCGCGGGTAAATTCCTTCGCGCAGATCGAGGAGGCCACCCGGCGCGGCTTCAAATGCTTTTCGTGCGGCCGTCCCATCGCCGAAGAGCGCATTGATCAATTGCTGGCAGCCACCCCGGCCGGCGTTCAGCTGGCGCGCAAGAACTACTGGCTCGGACTGGTCGTGGCCAACAGCCTGGAGCACCTCGGCATCAAGCGCACCGACATGTTGATGCGGGGCGCCGACAGCACGCTTGATCTGTTCATCAATCACGACGGCACGCTGGTGATGTTCGAGATCAAGGAAGACGAAGTGCGGCTCGAGGACGTTTTTCTGTTCTTCTCGCGGCTCGGATATTACAAGCCGCATCTCGGCTTCTACATGACGACCCGCCCGGTGTCCGCGGAGGTAAAAAAATATCTGTCCGGCGGCGGGTCGGTGCCGGTCACCCTCATCGAAGACCTCACCGACATCGAGGAGCAGGTGCGGCGCGTGGCGTCCGAGACCCAGCGCGACCACGTCCGCAAGATGGTGGCGCGGCTCGAGCCGGGCACCCGGGTGGACGTGGGTGACATCGTTTACGAATATTTCTTCGGCAAGGAAGAAAAGGTCCGCGAAGTGCTGATCGAAGCCGCTGAGTCGGTGGTCGGGCCGATCATCGCCGATTCTGGGGCAGCGGAAGAGCAGGCGCCGGTTGAGGAAGCCGCTGTCCCGATGCTTGATCCGGCCGAAGTCCCCCAGCCGGTCATCGAGCCGGCCCAGGTGGACGAGCCGCTGGCGGTCGAGGAAAGCGTTCCGGTCGGGGCCGAGCCGGAGCAAGACCCGTCGATGCGGATGCACGAGGAGTTGCTCGACACGCCCATCATCATCGAGGACATGCCGGAAGTGCTCGAGGTCGAGGACCTGATGCCGGCCGAGCGTCCTCTCTACGAGCGGTTGGAGCAGGTGCTCGGAAAAGTGGTGGAGGACCTCAACGGGGCCGGCGTGCTGGGGCGCGCCGACGCGCTGGCCGGCCTCCTCGATGAGATCACCGCGATTCCCAACCACGTGGCCCTGCTGACCGACGAGAGCGGCCTCGTGCTTGCGCAGGCGTGGTCCGATGGGGAAGGCGCGGAAATGAGCGCGGCGCTTGCCACCGAGGTGCACGACGTCATCGTGCGCGGCCTGGAGGAATTGGGACTGCCGCGGGCCACCCGCATCCAGGTGGACAGCCAGGGCGACCGCTTCGTGGTGCGCGGCACCGAGACCGGCGTGCTGATCATGTTGCGCGAGCATCGTCCCCTTCGGGAGTTGGAGGAGGAAACTGCTTCGGCCCTGCCCGGCGAGATGGTGCTGCGCGAGGCCATGCTGAAGAAGGTGCTCGAGGATCTCTCCATGGTCGAGGGCATTCGCGGCAACATCGTGGCCGGGCGTGACGGCCTGCTCATCGAGTGCCTGCTGGAGTCGGAGGACGTTCCCCCGGACATCACCGCCGCGGTGATGAGCCAGATGGTGGTCGACAACGAGCGCTCCCTGGGCCGACTCAAACTGCTTCCCCTGCGCCAGATGCTGGTGAAGGACGGGGTGGACCTGCTGGTCTCGTTGATTCCGCTTGACAAGGAAGGCATCCTCATCACCATGCTGGATCCCACGACGCCCCGCGAAGTGTGGCAGAACCGGCTGTACGCAGCCGCCAACATGCTGACCTCAGTCTTCCAATAGCAAAGGAGCTCCCATGGACGAAATTCTCGAAACCCTGAGCAATACCGCCGGAATTGACGCCAGCCTGCTGGTGGGAAAGGACGGCCTGGTCATCACCCAGGCCGGCCGCACCGACGACTTTGAAGTGGACGCCGTCGCCGCGACCGCGTCGGAGATGTATAATTCCGCGGAGCAGATGATGTCCGAAAAATCCAACGGAGGGGCCGTCGAGACGCTGGTGTTCGAAGCGGCCCGCGGGCGCTACCTGCTCAATGCGGTCAACGACGAAGTATTCTTGATGGTGCTGGCCGGGAAAAAGGCCAACCTGGGGCTGGTGCGCTGGGAGACGAAGGAGTCGGCCGCGCGCCTCAAAGACGTGCTCTGAGCCCGCCAGGGCGGTAAGACGATGGAGGTAGGCCGTGACACAGGCCGCTAAAACACAGGGTGGCGTCGGCTGCGCCGACCCCTTTATTTAATGGGTCGAGGGCGGATCCTGGTCGCGGATGACAATCCAGACATCCTGCGGCTGGTGGATGTCAATCTCAAGTTCGAGAATTACGACACCCTAACCGCCAGCAACGGCGAGGAAGCGCTCGAGCTGGCGCGGCGCGAGAAGATCGACCTGATCATCCTCGACATCATGCTGCCTCGCATGGACGGCTGGCAGGTGCTCAAGGGCCTTAAATCCGAACCCCACACCCGCAATATTCCAGTAATTTTGATGACCGGCGTTTCCCTGCGCGACCGCAAAGAACGGGAACTGGTCCAGGGCGTCGCGGATTATTTGTCCAAGCCGTTCAATCCGCTGCGTTTGATTGAAATCGTCGACGACATTATTGAAGGGCGCCGCAAGCGCGACGACCGTCTCGAGGACGAGACGCGACCCAGGCCCGGCCACCTCCCGGAGGAGGTTGAGTTTTTCGTGCCTCCGGAGGCACGGACCCGCGTCGTCCTGATGGGGACGATGGGCATCGGCACCCAGGTGCTGCAGACCCTGGTCGGCAATCCCTCGGTGGAGATTGCCGCGGTGGTCGAGGCGCAGCACGCCGAGGGGCTTGCCCTGGCCCGCGACTTGAAGCTGCGCACGGCGTCCGAGCTTCCCTCCAGCCTGGAGCGGGTCGATCTGGTGATTGACACCCGCGAGGCGGGCGACCCCGAGCTGCGCCGCTGGGCCCAGGAGCGCGGCGCCGAGGTCTTGAGCGGGCGCGGGCTGCGCTTCATGCGCGACCTGCTCTCGGAGCGCGACCAGTCCACGCTGAAGGAGCGCGACCTGGTCCGCGAGCTGAACGAGCGCGTCGAGGAGATGTCCATCCTTTCGGAGATGGCGCGCATCACCTCGTCGCCGTTCAACCTCGCCGAGTTGCACGAGAAAGCGCTCAACCTGCTGGTCCGCATGTCGCCCATCACGGCGGGAGCCATCCTCCTGTACGACGACCAGCTCGAAAAGTTCGTCTGCGCCGCGCGTCTCGGGCTGTCCGAGCAGTTCCACGAGAAGGCGCGGCTGTCGCTCTCCGATCCCCTCATCGACGAGCTGCTCACCCTGCGGCGGCCGCTGGTGGTGGCGGATATCAACGAGCGCTACCCCTCGGCGCTGATGGGTGCCGCGGCGCGCGACCGCCTGGCCAGCATGGTGTGCATCCCGCTGCTGGTGAAGGACAAGATCATCGGCGTCATCATGGTGGGCTCGCGGCAGCTCCACCAGTTCCAGCCTGACGAGGTTCAGCTCTTGTCCACGCTGGCCGGCCAGATGGGCATCGCTTTCGAGAACGCGAACCTGTACGAGACCACCCGTCAAAAGCAGGCGCTGATTGAGCAGCTGCTTGGGAAGGTCATCCAGGCCCAGGAGGAGGAGCGCAAGCGGCTTGCCGCCGACATCCACGACAGCGTGGCCCAGTCCCTGGCCGGCATGCTCAGCCGCATCCAGATCGCGCAGGCCCTGATGTCCGCCAACGAGCTGGATCAGGTGAGCGCGCAGCTCGTGGACCTCAAGAAGCTGATTGCGGACAGCGTCAAGGAGGTCCGCCAGATCATCTTCAACCTGCGGCCCTCCTCGCTGGATGACCTGGGGCTGGTGCCGTCCATCGAGAATTACATCAAGCGCTACCAGCGAGACACCGGGATCACCACCCACCTCATCGTGGGGGAGATCCGCAAGCGGCTGCCGCCCGCGCTGGAGACGACCCTGTTCCGCATCGTCCAAGAGTCCCTCAACAACATCAAGAAACACGCCGGCGCCAGGAACGTGTGGGTGCGCATCAACGTGGACGCGCACAAGATCGCGGTGAAGGTGGTGGACGACGGGAAGGGCTTCCGCTGGCTGGACGTGTCCGACAAGTTTACCCGCGGCGAGTCGCACGGCCTGGAGGGGATGAAGGAGCGGACGGCGCTGCTTGGCGGCACGTTCAAGATCACCTCCCAGGAAGGGAAGGGGACGGTGATCCGCGTCGAGATTCCGATTCCGCGCAAGCCGCTCGCTGCGGCCTCGTCGATGCGCGATTCCCTGGAGGATGTCGTGGTGGAGCGCACTGGAACGTCGTCCGCGCTGGCCGCGGTGGGAAGCGCCCTGGCCCGCCTGGGCGAGCAGGCCGGCGAGGGGCTGGACTCCTCGGGCTCGATACTGGCTGTCGAGAACGAGCCGCCCTGACAGGGATAGTTTGGAAAACCAGGAAAGAGTGTCAATTCCTGGGTACCGCGGGTCGATAAAGATAACAGTCGGGACCGGGGGATTTTCGCTCTCCCACATAACTCACAGGGTAAAAAATACATACAGGGAGGTGCGGGCATTGGAACACACGACGCAAGAAAAGGTCAAGATCCTGGTGGTCGATGACCACGCCATCGTCCGTGAGGGCACGGCACGCATGCTCGAGCTCACGCCGGAGTTTCAAGTCGTGGGCCAGGCCTCCAGCGCCCGCGAGGGAATGGACATGGTGCGCAGCCTGAAGCCGGAAATTGTGCTGATGGACATCAGGATGCCGGGCATCAACGGCATCGAAGCGACCCGCATGATCAAGAACGAATTCCAGGACGTGGAAGTCATCGTGCTCTCCATGTACGATGAGGAAGAGTACGTCGTGGAGGCGGTGGCGCCACGGGCTATCTGCTGAAGGATTCATCGCAGGACGACCTGGTGCGCGCCATCCGCATCGTGCACTCCGGCGGCTCGCTCATTCAGCCCGGGCTGGCCCGCAAGGTGCTCAAGGAATTCGCGCACCTGGCCCGCGAGACCACCGGCCAGCCGCGCTTCCACACCTTGCGTGAATTGTCGGATCGCGAGATCGAAGTGCTGCAATACGTTGCCGAGGGAAAATCCAACAAGGAAATCGCCGACCAGCTCGTGATCTCGGAAAAAACCGTGAAGGCGCACCTGCGCTCGATTTTTCGAAAACTTGAGGTCGGCGACCGCGCCCAGGCGGTCGCGCATGCAATGCGCAAGGGGCTGGTGGAATAAGGCCTCGACTGACGCCAGAGTGGTCCGTCAGGCTCACGGAGTCCCCCACGGCCACTCCGTCAGGCTCACGGAGTCCCCCACGGCCACTCCGTCAGGCTCACGGAGTCCCCCACGGCCACTCCGTCAGGCTCACGGAGTCCCCCACGGCCACTCCGTCAGGCTCACGGAGTCCCCCACGGCCACTCCGTCACGATCACGGAGTCCCCCGCGGCCACTCCGTCACGATCACGGAGTCCCCCGCGGCCAGTCCGCGGCGCAAGCCTGATCATGATGGAGCCCCGGGCGCGGACCACTTGGCCCCAGATCGGTTTGATCGTGTCGCGCGCCACGCCCGGGTCAGTCGTTGTCGCGTAAGGCGAAGCTACTTGTATCGCGCGCCACTAAGTCTGCCGCGAGAGCAGCGAGAGCAGGTGGGCGAGCTTCTTGCGCTGCTCGTCGGTGACCTCGTCGAAGGCGGTGGCCAGCAGCCAGCTTCCCTCCGTGTGCTCGGCGCGCGTACGCACCACGTGGCCCTTCAAGCGGAGCACCGCCATGTCGCCGGGCGCCCCGACGTGCAGGTCGAGCGGAAGGTCGGCGGCCAGATCCTGGCCGTTGACGACCGCCAGCAGCCCGCCCATGCTGATGTTGATCACGTTGCCGCGCAGCGACTGTCCGTCCGAAAGGCGGACCTCGAGCGGGATGTCCGCCTTGCAGCGCAGCTCGCCGCGGCGCGGGCTGTTGTCGTCGATGACCTCGAAGCCGTAGAGCGCCAGCACTTTCGCGATCCACTGATCGTGCAGGGGGCTAGGCTCGCCCTCGTAGCGGATGCCCGCCTCGTGACCGCCGGCGCCCTTCCGCGTCCACATGACGCGGCCCTTGAAGGCGACGTACATCTGGGTGTCGCGGTTCTCGAAATTCATGCTGACCGGGACGCGGAAATCGACGATCTTGTCCGTCTCCAGGCGGCGGGGCGACTCGATGCGCACGCCGGTCAGCCCCAGGTCGTCAATGGTGACCGAGAAGGCCGCGGCGCCGTCGGTCGAGCAGAGCGCCTTGATGGTGGAGGGCAGGCGCGCGTTGCGGCGCTCCGCGGTCTGGAAGCCTCCGGCGTCTTGCGCCTTCTCGCCGGTGAGTGCCGACTTGATCTTCTTGAAGAATTCCATGCGGGGATATTCTCCGGGAACGAATGTCTGCCTCCCCTGGACCGGTGCGGTGTATAGTGATTCGTTAACAATTCAGGCGTTTCGGGCGGCCGCGTGGTCTGTTAGAGTCGGGTTGGCACACCCGGCGCCACCAGGGCCCCAAATCGGTTTGATCGTGTCGCGCGACACGCCCGGGTCAGTCGTTGTCCCGTAAGGCGAAGTTACTTGTGTCGCGCGCCACTTAGCGGTTACCGCCCTGGCGAGCTCGGACTGCCGAGCAGAGCGATTGTATTGCAGGTTTGGCGATTTCACGAGGTGTATTGACCGTTCAACCGATGGCCTTCAGCCCCGCCTGGGCAATGCCGGGCATCCACGGCAAGCCCGATCCCAACGCGGCGCAGGCGCCTCGCCCTAACGCGGCCCCCGTGCCGGTGGTGACGCCCTCGACGCCGGCCCCGCTGGACCCGAAAGAGGCTGAGAACCTCGAACTGAAGGCGGCGATGAAGTCCGGACGCCTCTCCGGCGCCGTCGGCGGCGCTCTGGGCGTGGTGGGTGGCGGTGCGGCCGGCGTGGTCGGCGGCTTCATCGGCGGCCTGGCCGGGCTCGCCATGGGGGGCGTCGGCGCGGTGGCCGGCGCGGTGGCCGGCGGCGCGGCGGGCCTCTGGCTCGGCATGAAGTTGGGCGAGGGCAAGGACCTGCT
>VGFD01000068.1 GCA_016868975.1 Armatimonadota bacterium
ACCGAATCGTGCGACGGCGCGGAAACCTTGGAGCACCTGGCGCGCGAGACCTTTGACGTCATCTTGCTCGACATCATGATGCCGGTGCTGGACGGATTTGAAGTGCTCCGCCGCATCCGCGCCGAGCGGCTCAACGCGAACACGCCGGTGGTCGTCCTCACCTCGCGCTCCCAGGACGCGGATATCCTGAAGGGCTACGCGCTGGGCGCCACGCTGTACATCACCAAGCCGTTCGAGCCGGAAGACCTCGTCGGGCAGGTGCACCAGCTGCTGGGGTTGATTTGAAAATCCTGGCGGTGGACGACGACCGCTACGTCCTGGAGCTGCTCGAGCTGACCCTGGGCAAGCTGGGCCACGACGTGAAGATCGCCCGCGACGGGGCGGCGGCGCTGGATCTGGTGCGCGCGGAGACGTTCGACATCGTCATCACGGATCGCATGATGCCGCGCCTGGACGGGCTGGGCCTGTGCCGCGCGATCCGGGAATTGAAGTCGGCGCGCTACATCTACCTTGTCATGCTGACCGCGATGGGCGGCAAGACGGGTTTTCTCGACGGCATGGACGCGGGCGCCGACGACTTCATCACCAAGCCGTTCGACGAGGAGGAGCTGGCCGCCCGGCTCCGCGTGGCGGAGCGCATGCTGGGCCTGCAGGCGGAAGTCCGCCAGCTTGAGGGGCTCTTGCCAATATGCTCGTACTGCAAGAGCATCCGCGACGACCAGCAATACTGGCACAGAGTCGAGCACTACATGCAGAAGTTTGGCGGGGTGCACTTCAGCCACGGCATCTGCCCCAAGTGCTGGGACGAGATCGTGGAGCCGGAGCTCAAGCAGCTCGATCTCCAGGCTGGAGGCGACTCGCCACGCGCCTGATGCCATAACCGGGAAGGCGTTCCGCAACCCCTGCGGGAAAACGTCCCGCAATGCGGCAGCGACGCGGCGGATTTACCCTGCTGGAAGTGATCATCGCGCTGGCCATCTTTGCGATGGTCGCCGTGCCGCTGCTCAACCTGGAGCTTGCCGCCACCGCGCAGACCGCGCGCGTGAATCTCGCGCGGCGGGCCGGGCAGCTTGCCGCCAGCCGGCTCGATCAACTGCTCCTCGATGAGTTCCGCGGCGACGTGACCCGCGAGGAGGACGCGTTCAGCGTCCGCACCCGCACCGAGGACATGGAGCTCAATCCAGGGCTGGAGCGCGTCGTCGTGACCGTGTCCTACGAAGGGGAAGTGGCCGCCGAGCTGGCCGCGTTTCGTGTCCAGGCCGCGCCATGATGGAGGGGTTCGCCCGGGTCCGATTCCCGGGGGATTTACCCTGCTCGAGGTCATCGTCACCATCGCCATCGTGATGATCGTGATGGGACTGGTGGCCAGCGCGCTCATCGGCACCATGCGCTCGGCCCCCCAGACCGCGCTGCGCGCCGAGGAAGAGGCCGAGATCATGCGCGTGTCCAGCGTCCTGCGGCGGCAGCTCATCACCATCTCGACCTCGAATGCCACTACCGATCCCGTCGTTGGCGAAACCGGTCAAACACCGCGCACCGACAACCTGTCCATCGTGACCTCCTCACTGCTGCACAGCGGCGGCGTGGGGATGGTGGACTGGCGCATCCGCCAGGACGCCGAGGCGCCGCCCTACCTGGCCTATCGGGAGATCCCCTACGTCGGCGGGGAGACGACCGGCGAGGACCGCTGGACCCCGTTTTCCACCCTGGTCCGCGGCATGGAAGTGCGCTACTGGTCCGAGCCCGACTGGGTGGAAATCTGGAAGCGCCCGCTGATCCCCGAGCGCATCAAGGTGACCTGCTGGTACCCCACGCCAGACGGCGAGTCCACTTTCACCATTGAAGCCGCCCCGGGCATCGCCCTGCGGCCCCGCGGCGCCCAGCAGCCCGGCGCCGAGCCCACCAGCCGTGCCGACGAATCGCCGTCCCCGTCGCCCGCGGCCAGCGCAGCACCCACTGCATTGCCCTCGCCGAAGGGGCTGTTCACGCCATGATCATGCTCGCCGTGCTGGGCGCCATCAGCATCCTGCTCGTGCTCATCCTCAACCTGTCCGCCGATTCGTCGTTTGGCGCGGAGTACGTCTTCCGCATGCAGCAGCAGGACCGCGCCTACTACGCGGCCGCATCCGCGGCCAGCACGGCGCTGGAGTCGTTTGAGGACCAGCAGCCCGGCGGCCCGCACACGCTGCTCGACCGCTGGGCCATGGATCCGCCGCCCATCCGCTTCAACGGCTTCATCGTGAACGTCCACATCGTCGACGAGGAGCGCTTCCTCAATCCCAACCACCTGGTGAACAAAGAGGGGAAGGACGATGCGGACCGCGTGAAGGTCTTCCGCAGGCTGATTTTCCTCCTGGGCCAGGACGAGGATCTCAGCAACGCCGTCCTCGACTGGGTGGACGCCGACTCCAACCGCCACGACCCGCGGGGCGCCGAGTCGCTGGATTACGAGAAGCGGCGCGCGAAAAACAATCCCCTCGACAGCATCGAGGAGATGGCCTCCATCATGGGCTTCACGGCGGATCTGATGAACGGCCGCGAGTATCGCCAGCAGCAATTGCCCGGTCTCCTCGAGCTGCTCAGCGTCCACGCCGGGAGCCTGGTGAACGTGAACACCGCGGAGCCCATGGTGCTGCGCGCGCTGGTCCCCGACATGGACGAGGCCACCGTGCAGGCCATCGTGGAGCGCCGCCGCCGCCAGCCTTTCAAGTCGCTGGAGGACATGCTGGAAGTGGCCGGGGTCACCCAGGACGAGATGTACTACCTCAACAAACTGGGCGCCACCAAGAGCGAGACCTGGCGCGTGGAGGCCATCGCCGCCTCGGACAACCCCGCGGATGAAACCCGGCTTCGGCTGCGCGCCACCTACAAGCGCGACAAGAGAGGGTTTCGCCCGCTTGCCTGGAAGGTGGACGAGCTTTCAGCGTCGGCCGGGCCATCCCCGACGACGGCGGCCACAGGCTTCCCCGCCGCGGCCTCCCCAACCCTCTCCCCGAGTCCGCGCGGGCCGGGGAAACGATAGAGATTTCACATGGGCGTCCAGATCGGAATTGACGTGGCGAGCAGCGGCGTGCGACGGGTAGCGGTGGAGCGCCGCTCCAACCGTTTTACCGTGCTGCCCGCGCTTTCGTCGAAAGATGGCTTCACCGTCGCCGCCGCGCCCGCCGCCACCCTGACCTTCAGGCTGCTCGCCTTCCCGTTCGCCGACCGCCGCAAGCTGGAGCCGCTCGTCGCGCAGGAGCTGGAGCACACGCTGGCCTTTCCGCTTTCCGAGGCCGCCTGGGATTTCGTCGCGCGGCCGCCCCGCGAGGACGCGCCGGAAAACGTCTTCGCCGTGGCCTGCCCGCGCTCGCGGCTCGACCAGGCGCTCGAGCCGCTGGACGGCCAGGCGCCGGACCAGGTGGACGCGGAGCCGTTCGCCTACCAGCGCGTCTTGAACCTGGCCGGCATCAGCGACGCGCTGGTGGTCGACCTGGCCGCCACCCACACCACGTTTTGCCGAATTCGCGCCGGCAGCATCGATTACGTCCGCGTGCTACTGCACGGCATGCGCGCGCTCGCCGCGCAGGTGGCCGCCAGCCGCGGCATCCGCGCCGAGCAGGCCACCGAAAACATCTTGCGCAAGGGCATCGAGCTGCCTGAAGTTCGGGGCTTCTTCGAACGGCAGGTGTCCGACGCGATGCTCCCGCCGCTGGCCGCCGAGTGCAATGTGTACCTGTGCGGCGGCGGCATGCAGACGCCCGGGCTGGCGGTCTGGCTGGGGGATCGTCTCGGCCGCCAGGTGCTCCACGTGCCGATGCCTGACGGCCTGCTTGCGGAACGCGACGTCGTGGCCCTGGGGATGGCGCTGCACGGGCTGAAGGGCGGCGAGGGGGTCAGCCTGCAGACGCGGGTGGCGGCCGGACGTCCCCCGCTGGTCACCGCCGGCATCTGGATATTGCTCTGCCTCGCGCTCATCGCGGTGGACTTGCGCGTCCACGAGCTGACGCTGCGGCGCCAGGTCAACTCCTACGACCAGGCGATCAAGCGGGTTGCGGTGGAGGCGGCGCCCGAGGTGGTTTCCAGCAAGGTCCCGCTGGACGTCCTGCGCTCGCTGGTGGCCAGCCGCAAGGGCAGGCGCGGCGGCGGCGGTCTGGACGCCATCGCCCTGATTCAGAAGGTCGCGGAAGCCAGGCAGGCGGGGGGCGGCGACGCCAAAGTCTGGCGCATCGGCGCCGGCGAGGGCACCCTGCGGCTGCAGGGCGAGGTGTCCTCGTTCGAGCAGGTGGCGGGGCTGCGCAAGGTGCTCTCGAGCCTCGGGAAGGTGACCGAGGAGACGCGCGGCACTGGAGGCCGTCTCGCGTTTACGATGACCGTGACGTTGGAGCCCGACAGGGCGGCAAACCGCGGGGAGCAGGCCGTCAAGACTGAGATGGCGTCGGCTGTGCCGACCCGTGCCTCGAAGGACGCGCCATGAAATTCCGCAACGAGCGCGAGCGTCGACTGGTGCTGGGAGGCGGCGTGATCGCCGCGATCCTCTTGTATTTCGGCTTGTTGATCTTCCCGGTGCTGGACGCCATCGAGGCGGACAAGCGGGCGCTGGCCAGCCGCCAGAAGAACTTGCAGGAAGCGCGGCACCTGGCCGGCGAGCTGATCGCGCTGCGCGCCCAGCCGACGGCGCCGACCATGGGCACGCCGGTGCAGACGCTGGACCGCACGCTCACTCAGCTCGGGCTGCAGAGCCACGTGGCCACCCGGCGCAACATCGGCTCGGACAATCGCGGCTTCGAGGTGCGCCTCGACGACCTGGACGGCGGCTCGCTGATCCGCCTGTTATACACGCTCGATCAGGCGGGCATTCGGCCCAGCAGCTTCGAGCTCAACGACTTCAAGCAGCAGGGGCTGTGGGGCGTGACGCTCACCGTCCTCGGTCCCTCCCAGTAGCCGATGCGCCGCGCGCTTCCCTGGGTCGCCTACTTCCTCGCCGTGTTCTTCCTGGCGTTCGTCTTCCTGTTTCCGGTGGAGTCGCTGGCCCGCACGAAGATCGCCGAGATGGAGCAGCGTACCGGCCTGAGCATCGCCTGGAACGCGGCGTCCTGGTCGCTGTTCGGCAGCACGCTGCGCGACGTCACGATTGCCGACGGCGGCGGAAAAGCGCTGGTCAGCCTCTCGGTCCTCTCGGTCTCGCCTCGCGGCCAGTCCCTGGAGCTGGAGGGCGAGGCCCCCTGGGGAATCCTGACAGGATCGCTGGGGCCGCGGCAATCCCGTCTCCACGTGGAAGGCCTTCCGATGCCGAGCGGCGCCACCATGATACTCACGGACGGCAAGCTTACGGGCACCGCCACCTTCACCGGGGACGGGAGCAGCGTGCAGGGAGAATTCAAGCTTAACGGGAAGGCAGCGCTCCCGCTCTACCAGGGTCCGCTTGCCGTGAGCGGCACGGTGGACCTTCGTAAAGGCGTGGGGCCGCTGGTGGTGAGCAGCATTTCGGGCGACAACTTGCGTGGCCGTGGAAGCCTGCAGGTCAACGCGCCAGTGGGGGGTCCAGGGGGAGCCGAAGGCGACTCCCCCTGGATCAGATCTCACGGACTGGCCGACCTGCAGGTCTCGGGCACGCTCGACGTGGAGTACGCCGGGCTGCCGCAGACCTTGAGCGTGCAAGGGAAGGCAGGAAACTGGACGGTGGTGCCGGTCGGGGTGTATACCCCGGGGGCCCCCGGCACGTCACGATGAAGAGAACGAAGAGAACGCTTTGCATCCTTGTGCTGTTGCTGGCCCTCCGGCTGGACGGGGCCATGGCCCAGGCGCCCGGGCCGGCGCCCGGCGTGCCCACCATCGATCCCGGCGTCGTCGACAGCCTTCAGCGTGAAGGCCTGCGCCTCAATTTCGAAGACATCGACATCAAGGTACTGGCGCGCATCATCGCGCAGGTGACCGGGCGAAACATCGTGCTCGATCAAAAGGTCCAGGGCAAGGTGACGCTGGTGTCCGCCGAGACGGTTACTCCAGACCAGGCCTGGGACATGTTCGTGTCCGCGCTGGAGGCCTACGGGTTCGGCGTGGTTCCCGACCAGGGATTTTATCAGGTCACGCCCATCGCGCAAGCGCGCACCTCGCAGGCAAGAATATATCCCAACAAAAAGGCGCGCGTGCTGGTCGCCATTATCCGCCTGAACCGCACCCAGGCGGATCAGATCGTGAACATGCTGCGCCCGTTGCTGTCTCCCACCGGCAGCATTTCCGGAGCCGCCGCAACCAATACCATCCTGGTGGCCGACGAAGCCAACATCGTGCGCCGCGTCGTGGCCCTGGCAAAAAAACTGGACAATTCAGCCACCGAGCCGGTGATGCGGATTTATTACCCGCGTCGGGTGCGCGCTGCCGACGTGGCGAAAAATCTTGAGGCCCTGGTTCCGGACCGGCAGTCTTCGCGAATCACCGTTCACCAGCCCACCAATTCGCTGATCGTAGTGGGTCCGCCGCGCACCCAGGCCATCGTGGAGCGGCTGCTCAACAGCCTGGAGCGGCGCGATCAGGTTGAAGCCGAGCCGCGCGAATTCTTCGTTTATTACCTGCAGCACGGGCAGTCCGACGACCTGGCCAAGATTCTCGGAGAAATGCTGGTCGAGCGCGAGCGCGTCGAGCAGCGGGTGTTCGAGTCGGGCGTGCAGACGGCGCCCCTCCCGGCCGGCAACCAGAACAATCCGGTCGTGCAGCCCATCAATCAGCCGATCGTGCCGGCCCCTGTTCAGGGAAGTCAGGCGGTGCCCGGCGTGCTCATCGGGCCGGCCGGAAATCCCAACATCATCACCACGCCGGCGCCTTTCGCCAGCGGCGCGGCCACGCCCGGCGACGGCAGCACCACGCCGATTTCCGCGACGCGCACCAACGTCGCCTCGCAGAAGGTTTCCGCGGACATCAGCAACAATGCGCTGGTCTTCTACATGACGCGCAGCGAGTATGGCATCGTGCGCAAACTGGTCGAGCAGCTCGATATTCCGCGCAAGCAGGTGCTGATTTCGGCGATTATCGCGGAAGTGTCGCTCAACCGCTTGAAGCAGGCCAGCATCAACTGGCAGGCGGTTACCAAGAGCGGCGCGCTGATTGGCTTCGGAGCCGGGCAGACGCTGGAGAACCTGCTGTCGATCCTGGCCTCCGGGCAGTTCGTGGCCGGAGGCATCGACCCGACCACGGTGGACATCACCATCGGCGGCACCACCGTGCAGGTGCCCCGCAATTTCGTGCTGTTCCAGTTCCTCAACACGGACAGCGACTTCAACCTGATCTCCAGCCCGCGACTGTTGACCCACAACCACAAGGAAGCCAACATCAAGGTCGGCCAGGTGACCCCGTTCGCGACCGGCGCTCGGTTTGACATCAACGGCCAGCCGATCATCAATTTCGACTACCGCGAAGTGGGCCTTGACCTGAAGCTGACGCCGCACATCTCGTCGGAAAAGGACATCCGCCTGGAGCTGCACCAGAAACTCCAGGAGGTCATCCGGGAATTGCAGCAGGGCGTGGGCGCGGCCTCGTTCACCGTGCCGGTCGTATCGAACCGCGAGGTGAACACCGAGGTCACGCTGCAGGACGGCCAGACGCTCATCATCGGCGGCCTTATTGAAAAGCGCACGCTGCAGAACATGCGCAAGGTGCCGATTCTGGGCGACATTCCGCTGCTGGGCGACATCTTCTTCAAAAATCAGACGGCGGACACGCGGCGCACCACGCTGTTTTTGTTCATCACGCCGCACATCATCGACAGCCCGCAGAAAATGCGCGAGGTCACCAACCAGTACGAGAAATTCCTCCCGCCTCGCATGAAGGACGACCAGGGCGAGGTGAAGCGGCAGGATTACAAGCCGCTGCCCTACACGCCGCCGCCGGTGGTGGACCCGATCCGCATGCCCACCCCGGGCCCGCTGCCGACGCCGCAGGGACAGCCGGCCATGCCGCCGGCGCGGCCGTCACCGGAACCTCCGGCGACCGGCGCGCCTCGTACCGATGCGGGCCCGCAGCGCCCTGACTCTGTCTGGCAATGAAGGACGTCTACATGCCCGAATCCCCGGCCGCCGCCTCGTCCGGAGACGCTCGCGCGGTCCTGGGCCGCGTGCCCCTGGAATTTCTGCAAAAAAACCTGCTGCTTCCCCTGGATGGCGGGGGCGGCGACAGCGTGCGCATCGGCATCTCCTCGCGCGAGTCGCTGCCCGCGCTCGAAGACATCCGCCTGATGCTGGAGCGCGACGTCGAGCCCGTGCTGATGTCCCAGGCCGAAGTGGAGGAAGGGCTGCGCCAGTTGCTGGTGGCCCGCCTGGGCACTTCCGGCACCGGACTGGACGACGACGCGCCCCTGGTGCTCGGCGAAGAGGAATCCACCGACCTGATGCGGGTGTCCACCGAGGCGCCGGTGGTGCAGCTGGTCAACTCGATGTTTCTCAAGGCGGTGGGCTCGTACGCATCAGACATCCACCTGGAGCCCTACGAGGATCAGGCCATCGTGCGCATGCGCGTGGACGGCGTGCTGCAGGACGCGTTCACGATTCCACGCGCGCGCTATTCCTCGGTGGTGGCCCGCCTCAAGGTGATGGCGCGTCTCAATCTCGCCGAGGCGCGCCTCCCGCAGGACGGCCGCATCAAGGTGCGGGCCAGCGACCGCAGCATCGACATCCGCGTGTCCACCGTCCCCACGGTGTTCGGCGAGCGCGTGGTGCTGAGATTGTTGGACCGCGGCCTCCGCATGCTCACGCTGCATGAAGTGGGACTTGACGCCGATAATTTCGATCAGGTCCGCGAGTTCGGGACGTTTCCGCACGGTTTGATTTTGTCCACCGGCCCCACCGGGAGCGGGAAATCCACCACGCTGTACGCGCTGCTGCTGGAAGTGCAGTCGCCGCACCGCAATATCATCACCATTGAAGATCCGGTGGAATATCAGGTGGCGCGCATCGGGCAGATCCAGGTGAATCCGCGCATCGGCCTGACTTTCGCGACCGGCTTGCGCTCGATTTTGCGCCAGGATCCGGACGTGATCATGGTGGGCGAGATCCGCGATCCGGAAACCGCGGAAATTGCCATTCACGCGGCGCTGACCGGCCACCTCGTCTTGTCAACGCTGCACACCAATGACGCGCCCACCGCGGTGTCGCGCCTGCTCGACATGGACGTGGCGTCCTACCTCATCAGCGCCTCGCTGCTGGGGGTGATGGCGCAGCGGCTGGTGCGGCGATTGTGTCCCGCCTGCCGCGAGGCGTACACGCCCGACGACACCGAGCTTGGGGCGGCCGGGTTGAAGCGCGCGGAGCTGGGTGGGCGGCCTCTCTATCGGCCGAAGGGCTGCAAGCAGTGTTTTGAGACGGGTTTCCGCGGGCGCACCGCGGTGTTTGAAGTGCTCCGCGTGGACGAGGAGATCGGGCGCATCATCGTGCGCTCCGGGGAAGCCTCCGCCATCCGCGGGGCGGCTCGGGAGAAGGGGATGCGCACGCTGCTGGAGGACGGCGTCCGCAAGGCCCTCAACGGCGTGACCAGTCTCGAAGAAGTGATCCGCGCCACGCGGGTATAGAATAATGCCGCTCTTCGAGTACCAGGCATTTACCACCCAGGGAAAGACGACGCACGGAATCATCGACGCGCCGTCGCGGGCGGTGGCCTACGAGCGGGTGCGCGCGCAGGGCCTGTTTCCCTCGACGCTCACCGAGGATACCGCGACGGCCGGCACGCGAAGCCGTCCGGAAAACGTCTCCTTCGCGCTGATCCAGCTTGCCACGCTGCTGCGCGCCGGCATGCCGCTGCCCCAGGCCATCGAGGCGCTCGTCTCGCAGGTCCCGGACCGCACGCTGCAGCGCGCGCTGGCCCGCATCCGGGTGCGGCTCCAGGAAGGGACCTCGTTCGCGGACGCGCTGGGCGACACCACGGTGTTCGGGCCGCTGTTGGCAAGGCTGGTACAGGCTGGCGAGAGCGTCGGGCAGCTCGACACGCTGCTTGAGGAATATGCGAATTTCATCGAGCGCGGCCAGGAGTATCGCAGCAAAGTGGCCGGCGCGCTGATGTATCCGGCGGTGATTTTGACCGCGAGTCTCGCGCTGGTGTTGTTCGTGCTGACCAACGTGGCCCCCACGCTGACCCGAATTTACGGGTCGTTCAAGATGGAAATGCCGCTGATGACCCGCATGCTGCTCGCGGTGAGCGGGTTCATCCAGGTCGGCTGGCCGTACCTGTTATTGATCGCGGCTGGCGTCGGGTACGCGTGGTTCCGCGTGGTCCCCAGGCGCACCCGGGATCGGGTCACCATGCGCACGCCGATACTGGGACAGGTGGTGCAGTGGACCCAGGTGTCGCGCTGGGCGCGCACCGTGGCGCTGCTCCACAAGGGCGGCGTGCCCCTGGTGCGCGCGCTGGCCAGCGCCCGGGAAGTGGTGGACAACGCCGCGCTCAACGCCGAAATCGCGCACGTGGAGCGCGCCGTGGAGCGCGGCGAGAGCCTGGGCAGCGCGCTGCGCAAGGTGCCGGACATGCCGTCCCTGATCGCGCAGATGGCGGAAACCGGCGAGCGCTCCGGCGAGCTGGACAGCCTGCTGCGTGCGGCGGCGTTGTTCTACGAAAAGGAAGCGGACCGCCGCCTGTCGTCGTTCGTCCGCATGCTGGAGCCGGCCATGATCCTCGTGATGGGCCTGATCGTGGGGTTCGTGGTGATGGCGGTGCTGCTGCCGATTTTCGATATTCACCAGGTGGTGCATTAGCATTAGCGGGTCCGAGCGCGATTGGCTTCAGTCTGCTGCACGCGCCGCCGAAGGCAAGTAGTTTTCTCGCGGCGCAGGTCAGTCCACTAAAACTAAAGCCGGTCCGACTCCTCCGGAGCCGCATCTGACACCCTGGAGAGCGCAGCGTCGAATTTCTTGCGGCTTCCGCGCGCCGCACGCGCCGCCAGATAGTCTTCCGTCATAAGCGCCGATATTTTTTCGGCCAGTGCCGTGGTGATCAACTGGTTGATGGAGATGCCTTCCCTCCGGGCAAGATCTCGCAGGCGTGCGTGAATTGACTCGGGCAGCCGAAGACTGATGGTGCTCATCGCAAATCTCCAATCTCACGCAGAAAATCGCGCAGCGTGGCGTCACAATGGTATCATATCCGGTGCTGTTGTGGTGCGTCAACGTCAATCTGTGGGGAGTCGCGCGCGGGAAACCGGGCGAGTCCAGCGTGCGCTGCCAGACATTGCCCGCCCAGGCCTACGGCGTAAACAGCGCCCGTAGCTTTCCCCAGAACTCGCCGCCCAGCACGAAGAATCTGGCGACGAAGATCAGGTCCGCCGAGGCCAGGACCGGGACGCGCGCGCTGTCGCTCAGCAGGTGCGGTAAGTACGCGATCAGCCAGCTCGGCAGCGCGCTCCCCAGGAACAGCGCCAGCCCCACCCGATACCGCGTCGGGGACACGCTGGGCGGCGGCGTGACCGACGCCTTCAGCCGTCCCGTGAAATGCGCAAACGTTTCCCTGCCCCAGAACGTCACCGCGAGGATCATCGCGATCTCCGGGCCGCCCACGATGAGCGCGCCCGTTACCACCGTCGTGGTGGCCGCCGGCAGTCCCAGGGACGGGATGATGAGCGCGAGCACCGGCAAGCCAAGGGTGAGGATGAAGAAAAACCAGCCCGCGTAATAGCGAAATCCGCCGGGCGGGCTACTCACCGTCTTTCTTGACCGGAGGCATCGCTTTCGTCGTGAAATCCTCCACGGGAGAAATTTGCGTGGTTTGCGCCGGCTCCGCCGGCGAGCCGTTTCCACCCGGGGCCGCCGTCTTCTTTTTTCCGCCGCCCACGAAATTGGTCAGCGCCATGACCACCACGTACAGCAAGGGAATGAAAAACACGCCCAGCCCGGTGGCGGCCGACATTCCCCCGAACACCGCGGTCCCCAGCGCGCGGCGGCTGACCGCGCCAGCGCCGCTGGCCAGCATCAGCGGCAGCACGCCCAGAATAAATGCGAACGAAGTCATCAGGATGGGGCGGAATCGAAGGCGCGCGCCCTCAATGGCGGCATCCACCAGCGGCATGCCTTTTTCGTAATATTCCTTCGCGAACTCGACGATCAAGATGGCATTCTTGGCGGCCAGCCCGATCAGCATCACCAGGCCGATCTGGGTGTACACGTTATTGTCCATGTGAATGACCGAGGTCGCGAAATACGCCCCCAGCACGCCGACCGGCAGGCCCAGCAGGACCGAGAACGGGACCGCCCAGCTTTCATACTGCGCCGCCAGGAAGAGAAACACGAAGATCAGCCCGAGCACCAAAATCAAGGACTGCGCACCGCCCGCCTGGATCTCCTGGAAGGCCGTCCCGGTCCACGCGTAGCCGTACCCCTGGGGAAGCACCTGCTCGGCGACCTCTTGCATGACCGCGATGGCCTGGCCCGATGAGTAGCCGGGCGCGCCCTGCCCGTTGATGTCGGTGGCGCGATAGATGTTGTAGCGCGACAGCACGTCCGGCCCCACGGTGTGCCGGGTGGTGGTCAGCGTGGAAAGCGGCACCATTTCCTTGGAAGCGTTGCGCACGTAGAAGGTGCCGATATCGTCGGGCTCCAGGCGATACTGTGACTCGGCCTGCACGTAGACGTTCCAGGTGCGGCCGAACTTGTTGAACTGGTTGACGAACAGGCCGCCCAGGTCGCGCTTGCCCGCGATGATGCTGGCCTGGCCGACGCCGGGCAGGCGGGCCAGCTCGTCGAGCATGTTGATGCGCACGTAATTGGAAATGAAAAGGCTGTCGTAGGTGCCGTCCGGTGAAAACACCGACACGTAAAGGAGCGCCTGCGGCTGCTGCTTGTTCACCGTCACGCCGGTCTGCATGACCTCGGTCGGCAGCATGGCCGTTGCCTGGTTGACGCGGTTGAGCACGTCCACCTGGGCGAGGTCCTGATTGCGCTCCACGTCAAAGGTGACGGTGAGGGTCATGTTCCCGTTGTTGTCGCAGCGGGAGAGCATGTAAATCATTTTCTCGGCGCCGTTCACCTGCTGCTCGATGGGCGCGGCCACCGTCTCCTGGGTGACTTTCGATGAGGCGCCGGTGTACCTGGCGCTCACCATGATGGAGGGCGGCGTAATTTCCGGGTATTACGCAATCGGCAGCGCGACGATGGACAACCCGCCGGCCAGCAAAATCACCAGCGACAGAACGATGCTGAGAACCGGCCGGTGGATGAAGAATCGTACCACGCGTCAGGTCCCCGCCGTTTTCTGGGGGACCGGCTTGCAGACCCGGCCCGGCTGCACCTTCTGCACGCCGTCCACGATCACCGTCTCGCCACCCTTGAGACCCGAGGTCACGATGTAATCGTCCCCGACGCCCATCGGATTGAGCACGACGGTGCGGCTCTCAACCTTGTTGTCACGGTTGACCACGAGGACGGTTTGCATGCTTTGCAGTTCGACGATGGACACTTTCGGGACGAGCACGGCCCCAGCCAGCTTCAGCACCGGAAGCCGCACCCGGCCGAACTGGCCGGGCCTGAGGATGCGCTGCGGATTGGGAAATTCACTGCGCACCAGCAGCGTGCCGGTGGTCGCGTTCAGCGTGCGGTCGACCATCACGATGCGGCCGGTGTAGGGATATTTCTGCCCGTTCACCAGGATGAGCTCGACCCTGGGCCCCTGGCCCCGTTCCAGGTTGTCGTCGCGCCGGGTGGCGACGCCGAGATAATCCGCCTCGGCGACGTTGAAGGTGACGTAGATTGGATTGGATTTCGAAATGGTCACCAGCGCCTCGCCGCCGGGCTGCACGATGCTCCCCGGGTAGACGTTGAGCGTTCCGATGGTCCCGCTGATGGGGGAGCGGATGGTGCAATATCCCAGGTTCACGCGGGCCTGCTCAAGCTGCGCCCGGGCTGACTCCACTTCGCTCTTTGCCACGCCGATCTGCGCCGTCGTGTTGACCCGCGCGTTTTCCAGAGCGGCCTGCCTGGCCACCACCTGAGCGCGCTGCGAGTCACGCGTGGTGACCGCGTCGTCGTATTGCTGCTGCGGAATGATCTGCTTCGCGGCCAGCGGCTTGTAGCGGTCGACGTCCAGCTGTGCCTTGCGGAGCTGCGATTCGGCGGACGCGAGGTCGGCCTCGGCCTGTTTGACGTTTACCTGAGTCTGCGCCTGGAACAGATCCGCCTGGGCCTTGGCGACCGCGGCCACGGCCTGATCGACCGCCGCCCGATATTCCCGCGGGTCGATCTGGAACAGGACCTGCCCCTGCGTGATAAAGGTGCCTTCCTCAAAGGAGAAGTTCATCATCTGTCCGGAAACCTGCGCGCGGATGTCCACCGTGTCGCTGGCCAGCGTCTGCGCGGTGAAGTCCTTGGTGACCACGACCGGCGCGCGCCGCACCTTCGTGACCATGACCTCGGGCACGGGCATCTGCTTCGCGGCCTTTTTTCCGGCGTCGCCGCCGCTCTGTCCGCAGCCCGCCATGATGAACCCGAGAAACACCGCCACGACGGCGGCGGCCCGTCTACTTTGCATCTTGCGCTCCCGGAGCCGGCACGGTGACCGCTCCACCGTATTTTACGTGTTCAAGGGTCAACTGGCGATCCGGAATTTCCAGCCCGCTCGCCCGCTCCAGGTCGGCAAACGTCTCGTTGCGGTTCGCGTCGGCCACCACCACGTCCTGACGGGCCTCGTTGAGCTGCTGAATCGACTGCTGAACCTCCAGCGAGGTGGCCAGGCCGTTGATGTAGCGCGCCCGGGTCATGTCGAGGAACTCGGACGCCGTCTCGGCGCGCTTGAGCGCGGTCGCAAGGGTGAACTCGCTCAGCTTGAACGCAACCCAGGCTTGCTCCACCTGGAGGCGTACCTGCTGCACGAGGTCGATTCGCTGGTCCTCGAGCTGGGCGAGCTGCGACTTCGCTTCCATGACCTTCGCCTTGCGCAGACCGCCGTCGAGGATGGGCCACGCAAAGTTCACCGTGATGCTCACCTGGTCGGTGACCGCGAACAGCGAGCCGGTCGCGGTGTTGTACCCCATCCCCAGGGTCAGCGAGGGCGCGCTTTGCGACTCCGCCGACTTTACCAGCAGGCGCGAGGCCTGCAGGCTGCGGGTGATCTGCACGATTTCCGGGCGATGGCGAAGCGCCGCGTCCTCCAGGTCGGCCAGCCTCACGTCCGCCGCGACGAGGATTTTCGGCGGCGGGATCAACTCCAGCGGCGGACGCGGGTCGTAGTTCAGCGTCGTGTAGAAGGTGGCGGTGCTGGTCTCCACGTCGCTCCTGGCCCGCTGCAGCTGCTCAACCGCCTGGAAGACCTCAAGCTCCGCCTGCAGAACGTCGTAGCGCGCCTTCACGCCCTGCTGAAAGAGGCGGCGCGTGTCGCTGAGGTTTTACTCGGAGACTTTGAGGTTGTCGACCGCCACCAGCACCTGGCCATCGGCCTTGAGCCGCTCAAAGAACGCCTGCTTGATGCTGTTGGCAAGCGTCTGGCGGCTCACTTCCACACCCAGCGTCTGCACGTCGATCTGC